>CAZSJF010000120.1:0-7263 GCA_964606705.1 uncultured Bacteroidales bacterium | reverse complement strand
CAAAAATAAACAGGAAATATATTATAACAAATATATTAAAATTTTATCTGTATCAAATAATACCTGTATACTATTAACATAACAGCAGTGGAATTTATCATACATCATTTTTGCTGTCTATCCTATTTCTCTTCGTATATTACTGTCAGGACAGTTTGCCCTACAACCTTCAGCGTATTTTTGTCAATGCAGTCAATATTGTCTTTTGTTGTATGCCAGTACTTGAAAAATCCTGTTTCAGATTTACTGTCAATATGTATGATGTCGATAGTCGGAATATTTATGAACTTGTTTATATATAAATGGTCGTCTGTGATGGCATTTGTTTCATTGAAAATAAAATAGCTGCTGTATCCGAGTTTGCCGGCAGTATTCCATACTTTCCTCATCACGTCAGGTGCATAATACATTGAAGTCCCTTCCATTGTAAATGTTGCATCAGATGTCCCAACCATGTCAAGTAATATCCCATATCTTGCAGAGTAATTCAATTTATGCGGGTTTTTCGCCCAGTACTGCGTACCAAGTGCCCATGTATTATCCTTAGGATGTTGAACACTCTCATATTCCCCGTAATCTTCTGCGTCAAAAAATATTATATCTATACCTGTGTTGATCTTTGTCAAGCTTAACTGCCTTGCCGTTTCGAGCAGTACGCCGACACCGCTTGCCCCGTCATTGGCACCATCTATAGGTTTTTTATAATTGCTTTTATCTGGGTCATGGTCGGCAAAAGGGCGGGAATCCCAGTGCGCACATAATAAAATTCTTTTATTGTTATCAGGATTGAAAGAAGCTATGATATTTTTTGCATTAAGAATGGTTCCGTCAAAAGCCTTGACCTTTGCTTCCTGCACAATGACATATTGTGTGTATTTTTTAAGTTTACTTACCAGATATTCCGCACATTTTTTGTTTGCCCCGCTGTTGGTTACTCTCGGGCCGAATTCAACCTGTTTTTTTACATAGGCATAAGCAGAATCTTCGTTAAATTTTGGGACTGTAACGTTAATTGTTTTTTCTGTTTCGCCTGTTGATTCTGACCCCTGTTTGCCTTTTTCATTGTTGCAGGAAGTGATTATCGTAAACGAAATTGCTGTTAAAAAATATATGTTTATTTTTTTCATTATTTAATTTGTTTGTTAATATAATGCCGGATTCAAAACTGTGGTGCAACAAATTTAGTAAAATTTCACCTGATACTTATTTTTGTTTTAACTTAGGGAAACTTTTTTGAAAGTGTAAAAGCATAATTATGAAACAGTTTTATAAAATACTATTGATTGCATTAACACTGCAATGTATGTCAATTGTGTCATTATATTCCTCACAGGATAATACTTATGATAAAAAAATTGACAGCTTGCATGCATTGCTGAAAACTGCCAAAGAAGATACTAATAAAGTGAACATTTTGAATAGTTTAAGTAGAGAACTTAGTAGCAACAATCCTCAACAAGCATTAAATTATGCACAAAAAGCTCTTCAATTATCAAATAATTTGAAATATAAAGGAGGCATGGCCAATTCTTACAGTTATATTGGATGCAGTTATTGCGATCAAAGTGATTACTCAAAAGCTTTGAAATATTTTTTTAAGTCTTTAAAAATATTTGAAGAAATAGGTAATAAAAAAGGTATAGCCAGTTCTTATAATTTTATTGGGACCTTTTATTATTATCAAAATAATTATTCAAAAGCTTTGAAGTATTATTATAAGTCTTTAAAAATATTTAAAGAAATAGGTAATAAACAAGGCATAAATGATTCTTATAATAATATCGGAAATATTTATTGTAATCAAAGTAATTATAAAAAAGCTCTTTATTGTTATTTGAAATCTTTAAAAATGAGTAAAGAATTAGGTGATAAGCAAGGTGTAGCATTTTCTTACAATAATATTGGCGGAGTTTATTGTTTACAAACCAATTATTCAAAAGCTTTGGATTATGATTTTAAGTCTTTAAAAGTATTTGAAGAAATAGGGGATAAACAAAGTATAGCATTTACTTACAATAATATTGGACAAATTTATACAGAACAAGGTAAATATGATGAAGCATTAAAATATTTAAATCGTGGTTTAATATTATCAAAAGAAATAGGAAATAAAAGTTTAATAGAAAATATTTATTCTGGAATTTCTAAACTGTATTCTAAAAAAAATAATTACAAAAAAGCTTACGAATACCACAAGTTATTCTTTGAAATACACAACAGTATTTTCAGTACAGAAAACACCAATCATATCAATAAATTAATATTACAAAATGAAACCGAAAAAAAAGATCTACAAATAAAATTGCAGAAAGAAAAAATAAATAACCAAAGAAATCAGCTAATCGGATTTATAACAGGCTCATGTTTAGTATTAGTATTGGCAGTAGTAATATTTATAAGTTACAAAAAAATATCGAAAGAGAAACAGCGTTCAGAAGAACTACTTTTAAATATTCTTCCATCAGAAACGGCAGAAGAACTTAAACAGTATGGAGAGGCAAAAGCAAAAAATTATGACATGGTTACTGTGCTGTTTACGGACTTTAAGGGCTTCACAATGATAGCAGAGAAACTCACGCCGCAGCAGCTTGTTAATGAAATAAACTACTGCTTTAAAGAGTTTGACAGGATAATAGGCAGATATAATGTTGAAAAGATAAAGACCATAGGCGATGCATATATGTGTGCAGGAGGATTGCCGATAGCAAATACACATAATCCGGTAGATGTTGTCAAAGCAGGGCTGGACATACAGCAGTTTATGGAAACCTATAAAAAAGAGAAACAGGAAAAAGGCGAGTTATTTTTCGACATACGCATAGGCATACACACAGGTCCGGTTGTTGCAGGCATAGTGGGAATAAAGAAATTTGCATACGACATCTGGGGTGATACGGTAAACATTGCATCAAGAATGGAATCCAGCGGAGAAGTCGGAAAAGTAAATATATCAGGGACAACTTATGAACTTGTGAAAGAGCAGTTTGCCTGTACTCACAGAGGAAAGATAGAAGCAAAAAATAAAGGAGAAATTGATATGTATTTTGTTGAAAAACAATATAACAAGACCTAACAGGTTTGCGCCAATGCACTTTGCAAAGCTAAACCTGTTAGGTCTTGTAGAAAAAAATAAAAGGGAAAAGATTACAAATTAAGTTTACAAACATGCATTTTCTTAATGATAATCCGGATAAAGACACACTAATATCAAATATTCAGCAGATTGACAAGAATCTTTTTTATGAAGTGAACGGGCATATCCATACTACGTATTCCTTCAGTGCATTCAAGGATATTCCGCAGATATTCAGGCTTGCAAAGGAACAAAATGTTCATGTACTTGGAATAAATGATTTTTATACCACTGCAGGTTATGAGGAATTCTGCCGGCAGTCGGTTAAAAATAAAATATTCCCTTTGTTCAATATTGAATTTATGGGGCTGATAGAAAATTTTTGTAAAAAAAATATCCGTGTAAATGATCCGAACAATCCCGGTAGGATATATTTCAGCGGCAAAGGCCTTGATTATCCTGTTAATTTAAAACCTGAAAATAAAAAGGTACTGGAAAATTTAAAAGCAGAAAGCCTGAGGCAGATTACAGAAATGGCCGAAAAAGTTAATTATATGCTCCGCTCCGTTAATGCCTTATTTAAACTTAATATAAAAGAGATAATCGGAGACCATACAAAAGGAATATTAAGAGAAAGGCATATTGCTGAAGCATTACGCCTGAAAATAAAGGAATATTATCCCGGGCAGGAAACGCGTTTGAGATTTCTGAAAAACCTTTATGGCGGCAAAAAAAGCAATGCAGATATAAATAATATCCCTGCAATTGAAAACGAAATCAGGACTAATCTTCTGAAAGCAGGCGGCAGTGCATTTGTTCCTGAAGATCCTGAAGTTTTTCTGTCTCTTGAAGGAATTATTGATTTTATTATAGAAGCAGGAGGGATACCATGCTATCCTGTTTTGCTTGATGACAAAAACGGTTTATATACGGATTTCGAAAAAGATGCTGAAAACATGCATGAATACCTGAGGTCAAAAAAAATATATTGCCTTGAACTCATACCAAACAGAAACAGTTTTAATGTACTGAAATACTTTGTGAAATTTTTTCATAAAAAAGGTTTTGTCATCAGTTTTGGCACTGAACATAATACATCGGAGATGCTGCCTCTGAAAGTGTCATGCAGGGACAAGGCCATTGACGGATATCTTAGAAATATCAATTCTGAAAGTGCGTGCATTATTGCCGCACACCAGTACCTGAGAGCTAAAAAAGAAAAAGGATTTATAGATGAAAAAGGTATGCCCAGGCTGAAAGACAAAGAATATTTTAAACTTTTGGGCAAGGCAGTTATATACTTCGGCTTCGCTCAGTATAAATAAATTTTTACATGAATGAGAGAATTAGTAATTTTGAAAAAAATAAACAACCGGTTATATACAATTTCTTTGTGAATCTTTGTGGAAACTCTGTGAACCTTTGTGAAATAGCTTTTGCACAGAGTTACACTAAGAAGACACAAAGTTACACAAAGAAAAATTTAATATATAAATTCAATAAAACACTTATCCATTATAAACGTTATTGTTATACTTTAAATGTGTATAAATGAAAAAAGAAATTCAGGAACTTGTTGATATATCAAGATTTTACGGAAATAATAAGAGCTATGTTATTGCCGGCGGAGGTAATACTTCATTTAAAGATGAAATATATATTTATGTAAAAGCAAGCGGTAAAGAACTTGGAAATATTGACAAAAATGATTTTGTGACTTTAGACAGAGCTGTTCTGAATAAGATATCATCAAAAAATTATGGCTCTGATTTCAGCAAACGTGAAGTAGAACTTAAACAGGATTTATATAAAAGCATTGTCTGTACTGAGAAAAACACCAGGCCTTCCGTTGAGAGTTCTTTGCACAATTGTATTAACTACAAATTTGTTGTCCATACACACCCCACACTTGTAAATGCACTGATGTGCAGCCGCAATGGAATGGAACTGACCAGAAAATGGTTTGGCAGTAAAGTTGTCGTTATTGAATACACTGATCCCGGATATGTCTTATTTAAAAAAGTGGAAAGCAAAATAAAAAAGTACAGACAAAAGTTTAATAAAGACCCTGAGATCATTTTTATGCAGAACCATGGCGTGTTTGTAAGTGCCGATACAACTGCGAAAATAAAATCTGTATGTAATTATATTGAAACGGTTATCAAAGGCCATATCAGTAAAAAGCCCGATACCCGGCCTGTTAAGATAAGCGAATCTGTTTGCGAAATTCTTCCTGCAATAAGAATAATCCTTTCTGAAGATGGTTTGAAAGTTGCTAAAATCCGCAACAACAGCCTTATAGCTTCGTTTTATAAAGATGAAAAAATATTTGCAAAGGCCAGCCTTCCTTTCACTCCTGATGTGATAGTTTACTGCAAATCGCAGTTTCTTTATATAGATAAAACAGGCAGCACTGAAAGCGTTATTAATGAATTCCGTAGTAAACAGGCAGCTTTTAAGAAAAAGTACGGATACTCTCCAAAGGTCATTATGATAAAGGATATAGGATTGATAGCTGTTGAGGATAATAACAGGTCTGCGGAAACAGTTCTGGATGTTTATGAAGACCTTTTGCATATTTCATATTACTCTGAAAATTTCGGTGGCCCCAGATTTATGAGTGAAAAGGAATTTACATTTATTGATAACTGGGAAGCGGAGAATTACCGCAGAAAAGTGGCTAAATCGGCATGCCGCAACGGCAAAGTTGAAAATAAGATAATCATAATTACCGGCTCGGCACAGGGATTCGGGCAGGGTATTGCTGAGGATTTTTTCAGTGAAGGTGCCAATATTGTTATAGCAAACATTAATCAGGATAAAGGCAAATCTTTTGCTCAGTCATTGAACAAGAAAAATCTGAATAATAAAGCGATTTATAAGAAAACAGACATTTCAGACCCTGATTCGGTACAAGGCCTGATAAATGAAACAGTGAAGGAGTTCGGAGGGCTTGACATAATTGTCAGTAATGCCGGTATATTGAAAGCGGGAAGCCTTGAGGAGATGAATCCTGCCACTTTTGAATTGATGACAAAGATCAACTATACAGGTTATTATCTCTGTGCAAAATATGCATCAAAAATAATGAAGCTGCAGAATAAATATAATCCGGAAGTTTTTTCAGATATCATTCAGGTCAATTCAAAATCAGGACTTAAAGGCAGCAGCAAGAATTTCACTTATTCGGGAGGAAAATTCGGAGGTGTCGGGCTGACACAGTCTTTTGCCCTTGAGTTAGCACCATTCAGGATAAAAGTAAATTCAATATGCCCGGGAAATTATTTTGAAGGGCCTTTATGGAGCGACCCGAAAACAGGGCTGTTCATGCAATACCTCAAAGGCGGCAAAGTGCCAGGTGCAAAAAATATTGATGATATAAAGAGATATTACGAAAATCAGGTGCCTTTAAAACGTGGATGCCTGATAGAAGACCTAATGAAAGCAATATATTATGTTGTTGAGCAGAAATATGAAACGGGACAGGCAGTGCCTGTTACAGGCGGACAGATCATGTTGAGTTAAATGCAGAACAATTATGAAGACTAAAGCAGTAAGAATATACGGGAAAGATGATTTAAGGCTTGAAGAGTTTGAACTGCCGGCTCTTAAAGATGATGAAATACTTGCAGAAGTAATATCCGACAGTATATGTATGTCTTCGTACAAAGCCACAAAGCAGGGAGCAAGCCATAAGCGTGTGCCTGATGATGTTCACCTGAATCCTACTATAATAGGGCATGAATTTTCAGGACGTATCCTGGAAGTGGGGAAAAAGTGGAAAAGCAGATACAAAGCAGGCAGCAAGTTTTCCATACAGCCTGCTATTAATTACAAAGGCAGTTTGAATGCACCCGGCTATTCATATAAATATATAGGCGGAGATGCCACATATATTGTCATTCCTAGTGAAGTGATGGAGATGGATTGTTTGCTTGAATATACAGGTGAAGGATACTTCAATGCTTCTCTTTCAGAGCCGATGTCTTGTATTATCGGTGCTTTTCATGCCAGCTTCCACACAAAACAAGGTTCTTATGTGCATGACATGGGAATAAAAAAAGGCGGCAATATGGCCATCCTTGCAGGAGTGGGGCCGATGGGACTGGGTGCTATTGATTATGCCATTCATTGTGAGAGAAAACCGAAATTGCTGGTAGTAACAGATATTGACAGTGAACGCCTTAAAA
>CAZSJF010000119.1:0-8189 GCA_964606705.1 uncultured Bacteroidales bacterium | reverse complement strand
ATCCTAAGAGGGATGGAGGGTAATTGGAGCATTTCCTGTATCTTCATCAACAAAATCATCTATAAATTTACGTAGTACACTTGCTGACAGTTTACGTCCGACTACTTTTTTCAATGCGGCAGTATTAACTTTTATTTCATCAGCAAGATCAAAAATTTCAAGAATATCCCTATCCCTTTCATATCCGATAGCTCTGAGAAGAGTGGTTACCGGCAATTTCTTCTTACGGTCAATATATGCATACATGACATTATTCATATCAGTAGCAAATTCCATCCAGGAACCCCTGAATGGTATTATCCTTGCCGAATATAACTGCGTTCCATTGGCATGCCTGCTGGTACTGAAGAAAACACCCGGTGAACGATGAAGCTGAGAAACAACGACTCTTTCCGCTCCGTTTATCACAAAAGTACCCCTGGGAGTCATGTATGGTACTGCCCCAAGATATACATCCTGAATAATTGTTTCAAAATCTTCATGTTCAGGGTCAGTACAATAAAGCTTAAGCTTCGCCTTTAAAGGCACGCTATAAGTTAACCCTCTTTCTATGCACTCTTTAATTGAGTACCTAGGTGGATCAATAAGGTAGTCAAGAAACTCAAGGACAAAATTATTCCTCGCATCTGTAACCGGAAAATTTTCAGAAAAGACCTGATGTAGTCCTTCCTCTTTCCTATTTTCAGGTGTGGTTTCTAATTGAAAAAAATCCTTGAATGACTTTAATTGAATTTCTAAAAAATCCGGATATTCTACCCTATTACTTGTTGATCCAAAATTTACTGTTTCCTTAGTTTTATTTAGAGCCAAAGTTATTAAATTTTAAATTTAAAAAATAATTAATCACACTTACAAAACTCTTCATAATAGCAATCATGAAAGAGTTTTTCATATAAAACTAATTAAGTAAACTTTTACTTAATCTCAACCTCTGCTCCTGCTTCTTCAAGTTGTTTTTTCAAAGCATCAGCTTCATCCCTGGTAACATTTTCCTTAATTGCTTTCGGAGCAGCGTCAACTAATTCTTTAGACTCTTTTAACCCCAAACTAGTTAATTCTTTAACCAGTTTAACAACAGCCAATTTTGACTGTCCAGCTGTTTTAAGTATTACATTAAAAGCTGTTTGTTCCTGAGCTACTGCCCCTTCTGATGAAGCGGCAACTGCCATAGGAGCTGCTGCTACAGCCGGTTCAATACCGTATTCGCTTTTAAGAATACCTGCCAGCTCATTTACTTCTTTCACAGTCAAACTGACTAACTTTTCTGCTAATTCTTTTAATTCTGCCATTTTTACAATATTTTAATTTATTTATAATACTTTTTTATTTATTCTTTTTTATCAGATAATGTTTTTATAATACCTGCTATCTTAAAGGAACTGTTAGATTGTAAAGCGGATACAACATTCTTAACAGGAGACTGTAATAACATTATAATATCTCCTATAACTTCTTCCTTTGATTTCAGGTTAATCAGTATTTCCAGTTGTGAATCTCCGATATATATACCTTCCTGAACATAAGCTCCTTTGATTAAAGGTTTGGCATTGTTTTTCCTGAAACTCTTAATAACTTTTGCAGGAGTATTGCCTGTTTCAGAAAAGATTATAGATGTTGAGCCTATTAACACATCATAGAAAGATTCAAATTTTCCGTCAAACTTTTCCATTGCTTTTCTAAGCAGTGTATTTTTAACGACCTTAAGCTTGATATTATTCTTATAACATGCCCGTCTGAGTTTGGAGGTAGTTTCCACATCAAAACCCGAAATATCAGCCAGATAAAAATGGTTATTACTTTTTATCTCTTCCGCTAAAGTATCTATTATCTGATTTTTCCCTTCTTTTCTCATAACTATTTTGTATATATTGATTCTGATAATTTAAAATAATTCCTCTGTAAAAACGGATTAAACCACTATTGATTTAGGATCAATTTTTACTCCGGGACTCATTGTACTTGAAATAAAAACACTTTTAATATATGTACCTTTAGAAGCAGAGGGTTTTAATTTTACAATCGTCTGTAAAAATTCCCTGGAATTTTCCTCAATCTTTTCGCTTCCGAAAGACACTTTTCCTATAGAAGTATGAATTATTCCTGCTTTATCCACTTTAAAATCTATCTTACCGCCCTTAACTGCTTTAACAGCTTTTCCTATATCCATTGTAACGGTTCCTGTTTTAGGGTTAGGCATCAGACCTCTTGGGCCTAATATTCTCCCCAGTGGCCCTAATTTCGGCATAACTGCAGGCATAGTAACAATAACATCCACATCTGTCCAGCCACCTTTAATCTTATCAATATATTCATCCAGTCCATAATAATCCGCACCGGAATTCTTTGCTTCATCCTCTTTATCAGGTGTACATAAAACCAATACTCTGATTTTTTTACCTGTTCCATGTGGTAATGTAACACTTCCCCTGACCATCTGATTGGCTTTTTTAGGGTCAATACCTAAACGGATATTAATATCAACGGAGGAATCAAATTTAGTAGTTGTAATATCCTTTACTATTTTAGCAGCATCTGTAAGAGAATATTGTTTATTCCCGTCAAATTTCTGCAAAGCGTCTTTTCTTTTTTTAGTTAGTTTGCTCATTTCTTTATCTAAAATATTCTATTATTTACCAAAATTTATTTTTTAAAAGGAGAATTTCCTTTTACTGTGATTCCCATACTCCTTGCTGTTCCTGCAACCATTTTCATTGCAGATTCTATAGTAAAAGCATTCAAATCAACCATTTTTGCTTCTGCAATCTCTCTTACCTGTTCCCATGAAACAGCACCTATTTTATTTTTATTAGGTTCAGGCGATCCGGATTTAATTTTCGCATATTCCAGAAGCTGAACTGCAACCGGAGGGGTCTTAATAACAAAATCAAATGATTTATCTTTATAAACAGTAATAATTGCCGGAATTATCTTACCTGCTTTATCCTGAGTTCTGGCATTAAACTGTTTGCAGAAATCCATAATATTAACCCCTTTTGCCCCCAGGGCCGGTCCTACAGGAGGAGAAGGATTTGCCGCACCTCCCCTGATTTGCAATTTTATTATACCACTAACCTCTTTTGCCATTTTACTATATCTTTAATTAAAAAAATTATTCTTTTTCAACCTGCATAAAACTTAATTCCAATGGTGTTTTTCTGCCAAAAATTTTAACCATCACTTTCAGTTTCTTTTTTTCCTCGTTTATTTCTTCAATAATGCCGCTGAAACTGCTGAAAGGCCCGTCTGTAACAGTAACAGTTTCTCCCACAATGAAAGGGATATTAAGTTCTTCGCCTTTCTCAGACAATTCATCAACTTTACCCAGTATCCTGTTTATCTCAGCCATACGTAACGGCATAGGTTCATTTTTTGCACCCAGAAAGCCGATTACATTGGGTATATTTTTCAATATATGCGGTATTTCGCCTACTAAAAGAGCTTCTATTAAAACATAGCCTGTGAAAAAATTTCTCTCTTTGCTTATTTTCTTACCTTTTCTTATCTGATAAACCTTTTCTGTAGGAATAAGCACTCTGGAAACAAAGTCGTTCAATTTTAAACGATTAATTTCATTTTCTATATATTCCTTCACCTTGGTTTCCTTACCACTGATCGCCCTTATTACATACCATTTTTTAACCTGCTCAGACATAAATTTCTGTTTCTATCAATTTGTTATTCTACATAAAAAGCTTGTAAAACTGTTTTAACAAGTTTTCAAAAGAAAAATCCATAAAAAAAACAATTATTGCAATTATAAAAGAAGCTATTGTCACAACAATAGCGCTACCCTGCAATTCAGCCCATGTCGGCCATGAAACTTTATTGATTAATTCATCGTAGCATTCTTTAATATAAGCAACTATTTTAAACATTTTACTTTCAGATTATTTATATATTAAAAAGTATCTCTAAATTAAGCACGGATGGAGAGGCTCGAACTCCCAACCGGTGGTTTTGGAGACCACTACTCTACCAATTGAGCTACATCCGTTCAGATAAAGCTAATCCAATATTTCTGTTACCTGACCAGCACCTACTGTTCTTCCGCCTTCACGAATAGCAAACCTCAAACCTTTATTCATAGCTACTTCAGATAACAAGTTTACAGTAATAGTAGCATTGTCTCCCGGCATAATCATTTCAACACCTTCGGCCAAAGTTATTTCACCTGTAACATCAGTTGTTCTAAAGTAAAATTGAGGTCTATATTTATTATGAAACGGAGTATGTCTTCCACCTTCTTCTTTTTTAAGAATATACACTTCAGCTTTAATTGCTTTATGAGGTTTAATAGAACCAGGTTTTGCAACAACCATTCCTCTTCTTATCTCTTCTTTATCAATACCTCTTAATAACAGACCAACATTATCCCCTGCTTCGCCTCTGTCAAGAATTTTCCTGAACATTTCAACTCCGGTTACAACAGATTTAAGTTTTTCAGCGCCCATCCCAAGAATATCAACATTATCGTTAGTATTAACAACACCTGTTTCTATTCTGCCTGTAGCAACTGTACCACGGCCTGTAATAGAAAATACGTCTTCAACCGGCATCAGGAAGTCCTTATCTATTTCACGTACCGGGATCGGGATATATTCATCCACTGCTTTCATCAGATCAAATATCTGATTAACCCATTTAGGGTCTTTATTCAAGCCACCCAGTGCAGAACCCTTAATAACAGGGGTATTGGCTCCGTCGAATTTATAGAATGTCAATAATTCACGGATATCCATTTCCACGATATCTATTATTTCAGGGTCATCAACCATATCCACTTTATTAAGGAAGACAACGATTTTGGGCACACCAACCTGACGGGCCAGCAAAACGTGTTCTCTTGTCTGAGGCATGGCACCATCGGTAGCTGCTACAACCAATATAGCACCATCCATCTGTGCAGCACCTGTAACCATATTCTTGATATAGTCGGCATGACCTGGACAGTCAACGTGTGCATAATGCCTATTTTCCGTTGAATATTCAACATGTGCAGTATTTATAGTTATACCTCTTTCTTTTTCCTCAGGGGCATTATCAATGGAATCAAATGACCTGAATTCTGCCAGTCCTTTTTCCTGCAGACACAAAGTGATAGCAGCAGTTAAAGTAGTTTTACCATGGTCTATATGACCAATTGTTCCGATATTCACATGCGGTTTCGATCTATCAAATTTTTCTTTTGCCATAATATTAATTTGTTTTGAAGTTTTTTAATTATTTAATTGGTTTATATATATAAATTTTGTCTTTAATCTACAAGCCAATGACGGGATTTGAACCCGTCACCTCGTCCTTACCAAGGACGCGCTCTACCAAATGAGCTACATCGGCAAAACAGAGCGGAAGACCGGGCTCGAACCGGCTACCTACAGCTTGGAAGGCTGTCGCTCTGCCAAATGAGCTACTTCCGCCTATACCCCCGCTCATACCCACACTCACACTCAAACTCACCTTTCTGTGGGGAGAGGAGGATTTGAACCTCCGAAGGCTAAGCCAACAGATTTACAGTCTGCCCCATTTGACCACTCTGGTATCTCCCCTCTTCCTCAATTTATACTGCACACTCTTTACAAAGAACTTGAGCCGATGGAGGGATTCGAACCCCCGACCAGCTGATTACAAATCAGCTGCTCTGGCCAGCTGAGCTACATCGGCATAAAACACACTTCTCCAAACGTCAATAATAGCTTTAATTTTATTAAAATATAAAGCAAACCTTATGAAAAAGGTCTGCAAATTTACAAATCATTATAATAATAAACAAATATATTTATATTATTTTTTATATCTGTCCCGCAATTTTTCCTTATGCTTAATTAATTGTTTTCTAAGGGCTTCAACAGCATTATCTGTAGCCTCTTCAAAAGTTGCAGACTGCTTCTTGGCAAAAAAGTCGTTACCACTGACTTTCAGCTTGATTTCGGTGGTTTTATTTTCAACGACTTCTCTTTTATCAATCCTTAAAATAACCTCACTCCCTATAACCCCATCATAAAAACCGGCAATTTTAATAACTTTAGACTTAATAAAATCTTCCAATTTTTTATCAACCTTAAAATGCACAGAATTAATGTCAATTTTCATAATAAAATCTCCTAAATTTTAAGCCCTGGGATGAGCCTGTTTATAAATATTTTTTAACTTCTCAAAAGTATTATGTGTATATATCTGAGTGGCAGACAAATTAGCATGCCCCAGCAATTCCTTGATAGCGTTCAGATCCGCACCATTATTAAGCATATGAGTGGCAAAAGTATGGCGTAAAACATGAGGGCTTTTTTTCTTAACAGTGGACACTTTTTCCAGGCAACTATGAACAATACGGTAAACAAGTTCGGGATACACTTTTTCTCCTTTTTCGGTAACAAAAAAATGCTCATTAAAATTATCCGGACCCTTGTCTGAAAACATTTCTTCTTTAGCTTTAGTGTAATCCGAAATTAATGCCTTTAAATGCTTAGTAAACGGGAGTATCCTTTGTTTATTTCTTTTACCCAGAACTTTTAATGTATTACTATAAACATCTATATCTTTATGCCTGATATTAATCAATTCGGACAATCTTATCCCTGTGGAATAGAACATTTCCACTATTAATTTATCCCTGACCGCAGGAAAACCGTTTCCGAAATCAACCTCATCAAGCAGCATATCTATTTTATCTTTTTCAATAAAAACAGGTGTCCTCTTTGCTGTTTTAGGGGACACTATCTTATTCATAGGATTTTCCTGGAGCAGGCCTTCCTTTAATAAAAACTTATAAAAAGATTTAAGAGTGGATATTTTTCTGTTAACAGACCTGGTATTCAGGGAATTATTCATCAATTCAACCAGCCATGAACGGATCATAAGATAATCAATATCTGAAATATTCAGATTACCATATTTATCCCCTATATATAAAAAAAACTGCTTCAGATCCTCTTCATATGCCTTTATAGTATGAGGGGAATATCTTTTCTCAAAACTGATATATTTTATGAATTCTTCTGTATGCATAAATAAAAATAGGAAGAAACCAAAAATACTGATTTTCTTCCTACTTAATATAATTCAGGGGTTAATAACTTAAATGATCTTAATTTTCTCCCTCCTCCTGATGAAGCTGCTGAATATAAACAGCTTTTAACTTCTCCATCCTTTTCTTAATGGAAGGTTTGGTAAATTTCTGTCTTTCTCTCAGTTCTTTTACAACACCTGTTTTCTCAAACTTTCTTTTCAGCTTCTTAAGGGCTTTATCAATATTTTCACCTTCTTTTATCGGTACAATTATCATATTTTATTTATCCTTTATTTTGGTTAATTTTTTAAGGACTGCAAAGATACAAATATGTTTTTATATTTCAAAATCATATTTGATATATTTTAATTTCTTCAATACTCCACATAATCCTTATTTAATCAATCCAAGTCCCTCTTTTGCTGAAGAATCGTCAGGTGAATACATTAGAACTTTTTTGAATAACACCTTTGCTTCCGTTGTCTTTCCTAATTTCAGGTTACACCACGCATACATTATAAGAGCGTCATAACCAAAAGGATAAAGGTTTACAACTTTTTCAAAATATTTCAATGCTGTCAAATAATCCTGTTTACCATAATAAATAAGGCCCATACGGTAATTAACTATTGTATTGCCAGGATTATTTTCAAGTATTTTATTGTATTGTTCCATAACCTGTGTCCAGTTTCCCAATGCTGATGCAGGTAATACATACCCCATACGTGCTTCTTCGGAATACGGCATCAAAGAAATAGCCCTCTGATAATCTGCAGATGATTCTGTAAATAACCCTGATTCATAATTAAGCCAGCCTAAACGCAAGTTAATCTCATAAGATTTCTCATCATACACCTTTTTCATGACGTCTGCAGCTTTTATATATTCACCCTTGTTTTCAAGGATATAGCTTTCTTTAAATGCATTGATAACAGCATCTTCATTTTGGCTATATATATTTATCCGTATTACTAATAATAATAAAACTGCCAATGTTCTCATTTTTTTTAAAGATTCCATTTTACACCTCCTGTTATTGAATGATTAATATAATTATAATTAGCTGATTTCTTCACATAGGTTTCAAGATTCTCATACTGGTTATAAGAATGTTCTTCCGACAAATACTGATACCTCAAAGATAATTCAAATTTATTTTTTACATCAAAACCAAACCAAACAC
>CAZSJF010000118.1:0-8191 GCA_964606705.1 uncultured Bacteroidales bacterium | reverse complement strand
GTGTTGGGTGTGTTTGGGGTTTGGTTTCAAAATTCTTTACTCCTGTTCAGACATGCTTGCTAAAAAAGAATTCACATCATTGGGCCTTCCGAAAGTCGGCAGAATTACTGAGAAATGCATATCTTATTTACAGTTTGTTTTCAATTTATTTACTTACAAAATAAATCACTTCTTCAGCAGGCAGGCTGTACTTTTTTGCAATATCCCTGTCTATTTCCTTTACAAAATTATCAGTTTTTACTTTAAATCCTGCTTTTTTCAGCCTTTCCGGATAGTCCAGTCCGTATTCCCTGACATGGTCTTGCTGCCCGCCATGCTTTTCACGTTCTTTTTCAGATGTTATGTTTTTGTCCTCATAAGTTTCTTTACGTCCGGGATTTATCGGGGACTGTATTATTCCCCAGCCTTCAGGTTTCAGAATCCTGTATAATTCACCCATCGCTTTGAGGTCGTCTTCAACATGTTCCATGATATGATTGCATAATATCACATCAAAATAGTTGTTTTGAAAAGGGATGTTCTGTACATCCATCTTTACTTTAGCTAATGGGGATTCTAAATCCGCAGTGATATATTCAAGGTTTTCCATCCTGTCAAATCTTTTTATAAAGCAGAATTCAGGAGCTATGTGCAGTACCCTGTATTTTTTTGAGAAGAAGGGCGTTTTTTCTTTAAGATAGCACCATATCAACCTGTGCCTCTCGAGAGATAAGCAATTGGGGCATAAAGCGTTTGAGCGTGCCTGTATGCGGCCGTAAGGCATGAATTTTCTGTAACTGTTTCCGCAGATAGGGCAACTGACATTCTTGCCGAGATAAAGAACTGACAGCATCCTGGTGGCAAAATTGCCGAATAACTGCAGGTGTTTCCTTGGAATGTTACGCGTCAAAAAGCTTATCAGCTGCTTCATAATATTTCTTTTCAGATTGTAAAGGTATAAAATTCATTTCTATTTTTTGTCTTTCAAATGAAAGGTTTGATTTTTTTTTTATCTTTGATATATCTATATGATTATGTGTTGGGTGTGTTTGGTTTTTTTTCTTTCTTTGCTATGTAAAATAACAGTTTTATGAAAACTTTATATGCATTATTAATAACAGTATTTTTATTATCATGCAATCATAAAGGTAATGACGAGATATCGTCCGATGTAGTTGTTAATCCTAATACGGCATCCGGCAGCAAAGCGGATAATCTGCCTGTATTTAACTTTAAAGAAGAGACTCATGATTTCGGCAGAGTTACACAGGGCGAAAGATTAGCGTATTATTTCAAATTTACTAATACAGGTAAGTCCGATCTGCTGATCTCTTCAGCTAATGTTACCTGCGGATGTACTGTCCCCAAGTTTCCCAAGGAACCTATTAAACCCGGCGCAGAAGGTGTAATAGA
Organism: uncultured Bacteroidales bacterium; assembly: GCA_964606705.1. GTDB lineage: Bacteria > Bacteroidota > Bacteroidia > Bacteroidales > CAZSJF01 > CAZSJF01. The sequence goes on along the minus strand of CAZSJF010000118.1, from coordinate 6,799 downwards.
AATAGTATTTAATACTGAAGGAAAGAGCGGTTTTCAGGATAAATCGATAAAATTGATTGCAAATACACAGCCTAATACCAAAGTATTGCATATAAAGGCAGATATATATCTTCCGGAACAGAATAAGTAATTATTAATTAAAAATTATATTTTATGAATTTATTAAGTGTTATTTTAATGTTTGGACAGCAAGGAGCTAAAGGAGCTAAAGGCGGCGGTGGTTCACAAATGCTGATAATGTTTTTATTGATAATAGTGGTTTTCTACTTCTTTATGATAAGGCCGCAGCAAAAGAAAGCCAAAGACCTGAAAAAATTCAGGGAAGCATTGAAAAGAGGGGATAAGGTAGTTACAATCGGTGGAATACATGGGAAAATAGTGGAAGTTGGAAATACAACTGTTGTAATAGATACCGGAAACAATAATAATATTAAACTTGAGAAATCAGCTGTAGCCACACAGTACACAGGAGAAGAACTTGGCCAAAACAAATAACTTATCAGCATAATTTTATGCCGGTGCTAAAAAAGTTTTTCAGCAGGTTAGGAAATAGAATTGATGAGGACTACAGGAAAAAAATATATATATTTATTTTTTGTTCTGTTGTGGCTTCATTTTTGTGGCTGCTGGTAAAGCTTTCCGATAAATATACACTTGCTGTAGAATGTAATTTGTCATATATTGCTCCGGAAGGAAAAGTGTTTGTGACAAAGCCTCTTGAATCTGTTTCTGTAAATATAAGGTCAGAGGGCTTTAATCTTTTTTTTTATCACTTAAAGAAGCAGTATCCTGTTAAAATAGACCTGAATCATCTGACTTTTAAAAGGTCAAAAAATATATATTATTCAAGAGTAAAAACATCAGATTTTCTTAAAAAGTATTGTAAAAGTTTCAGCTTTTATAACAATATAGTATCAGCTAATCCTGAATATCTTTATTTCCGGTATGAAAAAATCTATGTAAAAAAGGTGCCTGTTAAACTTAATGTGAATATCAGGACTGCAAACCAGTATCGTATATACGGAAACATGAGCTATAAACCGGATAGCGTGAATATATACGGACGCAAGGATGTTATCGAAAAGATACCGTATATTGAAACACAAAAGAAATATCTTGTAAATGTTAAGAATAATGTCAATGTTAAAGTATCTTTAACAAGGAATGACTCGGTAAATTCATTTACAGACAGTATATATGTTGTCGTTCCTGTTGAAAAATATACTGAAGCAAGTGTTGAAGTCCCTGTAAAAATAATCAATAATCCGAATAATGTTACGGTTAGGACATTTCCTGATAAGGTGCAGATAATTTATCTGGTGGCATTGAAAGATTACAAAAAAGTTGATAATAGTATGTTCTTTGTTGAGGCTGATTATGCTGAAATTGTTGATGATCCGGATTCGAAAATCAAAGTTAACATATCAGAAAAACCTGATTTGGTGGATATAACCAGGGTAATTCCTGAAAGTGTTGAATACATTATCATAAAATAGATGCTTAAGATAGGAATTACCGGAAATACAGGAAGCGGCAAGACAACAGTCGCAAAAATATTTGAGGTGTTAAGTGTCCCTGTATACAACGGAGATATTGAAGCAAAGAAGTTCTTACGTTTACCCGGTATAAAGAAAAAACTGAGAGCATATTTTGGTGATGCTGTTTTTGATAAAACACATGAAATAGACAGGAAAAAGCTTGCTGATATTGTTTTCAGCGACAAGCAGTCATTAATAAAACTTAATTCATTGATACATCCCTTATTATTCGGTAGTTTTGAAAAGTGGACTAGACAATATCAAAAATATCCCTATGTGATCATGGATGCAGCTATTATATTTGAGTCTGGTTTTTACAAAGTATTTGATAAGATAATAACCGTAGTAGCCCCTGAGAAAATTTGTATAAAGAGGATCATAGAAAGAGATGGCGTTTTAAAGGAGCAGGTTAAAAACAGGATAAAGAACCAGATAGCAGAGGATAAAAAAGCAAAATTGTCGGATTATATAATAAAAAATGATGAAATTACACCTCTTATGCCTCAGGTATTATCTATACATAAAAAACTGTGTAATAAGGGATTATGATGATTTTTCTGGTTTTTCAAATTCTTTTTTGAATTTTTTTGGATCAACAGGATACCGGTTTCCGTTAATGGTCACTATATTATCGCCCTTCGCTATATAATATATGCCTTCAGGGGTTTCAATATAAGGAATATTGTTAACTACTTCATAAGTTGATACTTTCCTGTGTTTTCCCATTTTATATTTCGAATTATTTTTAGACAAAATAGCAGATATGATATTAATTTTTTTTCAAAAATAATATTTGGAATGAAATGGTTAAGCAGAATCTGAGCTTTTTATTAACAATCTGATTTTAATATCTTTAAATTTTCAGAAACATAAAAAATGTTAAATAATTGCTCATTTTATTGACAAAGGCAGATTAATGTTGTATATTTATATTGAAATAAACAAGTTCTTTGAATATAACAAACTATAGTTTGTTTAATATAAGGTATAACCGCATTAATTAAGAAAACAATAAAAAGTTCAACACTATTTTATTAACGGGTTAAGCTCATTTGTACGTAGGACAGGCCTCAACCCTTAGGGGTTATCCGCCAAGGCAGATACAGTGGACGTTCGAAACACAAGGCACCCAAAAAGTTCTATAGGGGACTTTGAATAACATTAATGCGGTTTTTTTTATGCTATTCTTTGACCGGTTTATACTGAAAGGCCTGATTATTACTGGTAAATTTAAATATATACTCCCCCCTTAGCCAATGAGCTGATATCAATTTTACTCGTACTGTTGAGCAGTTTTCTCTGCATGACACAATCTACGGGTTTGTTTAACATTTTTGTGATATATTATATTTATTCTATAGAATCTTAATATTCGTTACAAAGCAGATATGAAAAAATAGTTTTATTTAACTGCTGTTTTAAACGGAGTTATTACTAATTTTGCTTCTACTACCTGTGATGGATTAATATGAAATATAGCAGCAATATTAAGGATAAGAAACAGTTTTTGATCAGCCTGCGGCTGAATACCAGCATTTCATTCATGTTGATAGTGTTCTTTTCCTGCATGATACTGGGTATGGTCATTTTTTTCAGCATCCGCCATTACATCAGAAACGACGTCCGTTTACGTCTCAGGGATGATGTGGTCTTATCTGTCAAGCTTATTGATGCGGAGAAGCATCATCAGGTACTTACAAAAGATGACCAGATTAAGCCTGAATACCTGCAATTAAAAAAAGTCCTTCAGGATATACGGAAGAGTTGTACCAAACTGAAGTATGTCTATACTATGAGGAAAGTGAACAATAAGGTACAGTTCGTTATTGATTCAGAGGTGGATAGGAGTAAAATAAGCAATGTGGGTGATGTATATGACAAGCCAACCCGTGAAATGCTCGCGGCATTTGAGAAACCGTATGGAGTGCAGGTGGAAAACGATTTTTTTAAGGATGAATGGGGTGTGACATTGTCTAGTTATATCCCGTTTTTTACTGCTGACGGTAAAGTAGAAGGGATACTGGGGCTTGACATGTGTGCTGATGATATAATTGCATATGAGAATGAAATTTTGATCATCATCGTGCTGATTTCACTGGTGACAGCTCTTGTTTTTGGTATCGGCGGGGTCATATATTCAATGTTTATTACAAGGCCTTTGCTTAAACTTTCAGATGAGATGGAGAAAGTTCAGCATCTTGAACTTGACAATATGTTTGAGAACAGGACTTCCATCAAGGAAATTGTCAGGATGAATGATTCTCTGTATAACATGAAGAACGGGCTGAAATCACTGCGGAAATATATTCCTGCCGACCTGGTTGTTGAATTATTGCGTTTGAAAAAGGAAGCCGTTATTGATGGTGAAAAACGAATGATGACAGTATCTTTCTCTGATATTGTCAATTTTACATCAATATCTGAAAGGTTTTCGCCGGAAAAACTTGTTGAATATCTTGGCGTTTATTTTGCCGGTTCAACAGATATTATCATGAAACACAAAGGCAATGTTGACAAATATATCGGCGATGCTATCATGTCATTCTGGGGTGCACCCCAGATGCTTGACGGGCATGCAGTCTATGCCTGCCTTTCGGCATTGCAATGCCAGGAACTGGTTAAAAAACTTTCATCTCAATGGAAACACGAAGGGATATCTGATTTTGGTGTACGCATAGGTATCAATACGGGTGAAGTCATTGTGGGAAATGTAGGGTATGAAAAAAGAATGAATTATACCGTCATAGGCGATAATGTTAATCTGGCCAGCCGCCTGGAAAGCCTCAATAAATATTACGGAACCAACATACTTATATCTCAGTATACATATCACTCTGCATGTGACAAAATAGAAGCACGCATGATAGATGTTGTTGCTGTTAAAGGTAAAAAGAACGGTGTATTGGTATATGAACTCCTTGGTGAAAAGGGTTGTTTAAGTGAAGCCTACATCAAGGTTCTTGATATTTATAATAATGGCGTTTCAGAGTACATGGGCAGGAACTGGCAGAGAGCCTTGTCCTGTTTTGACTCTGTGCTTAAATTATGGCCTGATGATAAACCGGCACGTATCCTTCATAAACGTTGTGGGGAATTTATAGAAAATCCGCCTCCTGACTCATGGGATGGAGTTATCGTCATGTCTGAAAAGTAATAGTGGATATTACTTACTGGTGTTACGCAAGTTTAATAAATAAACTTTACTTTTTTAGGTTTTAGGTTAAAGGGCTATAGCCAATTGGTTTAGTTTTATGTCTATGGTTATACGTCTGTTTACCAATAGCATGTAGACATAATATTTTAATAACCTATAACCTATAACCAAACCTGCAGCCATTACCTTAAAACCTACGACTTAAATATTACACTTACAAGTAGGCTATTTTAATTTTATATCATACTTCTGTATAACATCAGTTGCTTATTTGTTTTTCAGTTTATATTCGTTGTAGCATTCATATATCGCTTTGATTATATCATAATTACTGGAAGTTTGGACAAAATTATCTGAGATATTACAGAAATCCATAAATTGTTTTATTTCCTCGTCGGTATTTAATTTTGTTACATTTTTTACAATATCCTTATTATACTTTCTTTCTATAAATTTCTCATGGTTTTCTCTTTCAGTGAATTTATCAAAAATATGTTCTGATCTGCCTTCCTTGCTGAAAGCACCATGAATTACATTGTAAACTGCGGTAATAGGGCCGTTTATTGTTACTCCAAAACCACCACTTCCACCATTGTTTCCATAGTACTTAGGAAGATTCAGATTTAAAATACTGTCTTTTTCAGGAATTTTGAGTTTAATAAAAGCTTGTTTAAATTCCTCGTAAGTTTTATAGGGATATATTTTTACTCCGGAAATATCGTATATTTTAACATTCAGGTAAATTTTGTAAAAATGATCTTTATCTTTTTGATCGCTGAATTTCAACTTCAGGTTTTTAAATCCAACAACTGAGAATAATATTGTATCTGTTTTTTTAACCTGAATTATGAATCTTCCGTCTTTATCGGTTATGACCCCGTAATTAGCACTAATATCAATCACACTTGCATCAGGAATAGGAGTTGAATCTTCAGCGCTCATCAGAATACCTGTTATACTGATATTTTCTTCCTGTTTGTCATCCTGAGCATATACGGGAAATGAACCGGAGATTAAAATATAACTAATTAAGATTATTGACGTTTTTTGCATTAAGTATGCAATTTCTGTTAAGACGGTTAATATTTTAAAATAATATTCTTAAAAAATGTTAAATAGGATTAAATCCTCACTTGCGGATTGATTGGTCATATGCGCCTGTGTTTTAAAACAAACCGGGAAAATTTTATTCCGATAACGATGTGGTTGAACAGGGTAGGGAACAGCCCGTAGTTAATTCTCATTATTCTGAATCTTTCTTTCAGTGATTTTGTTATGGTTTTTCTGGAACGCCCTCCTGCCATAAATTTTGAAAGGAGCATATGTGTGTTTTTAATATGTGCAGCTTTTTTAAGCGATTTTAATACCCAGTCGTAATCTGCAGAGCATTTATAATTCAGGTCAAATGCAGGAGCAATGCTTTTTCTGACAATGACGGACTGGTGGCAGACAACCATTCCCATTTTAAAGCTTTCCCATGTCAGGTTTTCAGGCGCTTTTAACCTTCTCAGTCCTATTTCATTTCCGCCTGAGCTTGTTATCATGGTCTCTCCGTAATATATATCTGACAATTCCTTTTGGTTGTTAAAAATATTTTCAAGGGTGTCATGGGAATATATTTCATCGCCTGCATTGACAAACCACAGGTAACGGCCTTTTGCATTGTTTATTCCTTTGTTCATAGCGTCATAAAGCCCGCTGTCGGGTTCGCTCTTCCAGAAAGATATATTTTTTTCATATCTTTTGATGATCCCTATAGTGTTGTCAGTAGAGCCGCCGTCAATAATTATATATTCGATGTTTTTATAGGTCTGGTTTATTATACTTAATATGGTTCTTTCAATGAAACTTTCGCTGTTAAAAACAACTGTGATAATACTTATTAATGGGTTTATTCCGGTTTCCATATAGAGTAAAACTAAGAATGCAAAATTTTATTATATAGTCCTTTGTATTTATTTGCGACTGTTTCGTATGTGTAGCTTGTCATAACCTTTTCCCTTGCTTTATTGTCCAGCATATTTTTATCCGCAGAGAATAAAGTCCATAGGATGCCTTCAGCAAAGTCTTCAGAAGATTTGTATTTTGCAAGGTATCCGTTTATCTT
>CAZSJF010000117.1:0-8194 GCA_964606705.1 uncultured Bacteroidales bacterium | reverse complement strand
TTTTACCGAATTCTCAACCAAACCCACCAAATACTAACTCAAACCCGCCAAATACTAATTGGCTCTTGACTTTTGTTTTTAATGATAGTACTATTGTATTGATTTTTTTAAACAATTTTATTGATTAAAAACCGAAGATTATGAAAACAAAACAAAAATTATTTTTAATTGCCATTTTTTCTGTTTTAACGGAGTTTGTCTTTTCTCAGGAAAGATATGTTCAGGTTGTTGCAACAGATACTGTTGAACTGAAACCAACAGAGTTTGTATATACAATTTCTATTAAAGACAAAATAGAAATGAACTTTATAGAAAAATATGATAATTCTTCAGAGGATAAAGAGGATGAATCAGGTGCTTCAATAGAGGATGTCGAAAAAATACTTAAGCAGAATAAGATTGAATATAAGATTTCTGAAAACAGCTATGTAATTGGTGACAAGAAAGATTTCAAACCCAACATTGTCGTGGTATTGAAATCTGAAGCCGCTCTTAAGGACTTATATGAGAAACTGAATAATGTTGAAGGAATTTCGGGTATGATATCTGATGTAAAGTATGAGCCCATATCCAAATATGAGGATGGCCTTTATAAGTCATTATATTCAAAAGCTTTGGCAAGTGCAAATAAGATAGCCGGCGTATCGGGAAATTCTGTTGGACAGTTAATTTCGGTTGAAGAAGTATTTGAAAAAAGTGCTACTAACGACCCTTATTCAAATTATACGAATAAGATATGGGATATGATGGCCAAGTCAGATATTCTAGGATTATCATATTATCAGGATAATATGACAAAAAAGGTGATAAAGAATTTGACTTTTAAATTTCAGTTAAAATAATTTTTTTTTGCGGCGGTATGTTTTACCGGATTCTCAGTCAAACCTACCGGATACTAACTCAAACCCGCCGGATACTAATTAGCTATTGACTTTAACTATATAGTTCATTATTTTTAATATTAGAAATTTTTTAAAAGCAATTATTATGAAAAACATCACATTGGTTATCGCATTTATTCTGGCATTATCTGTAAATGTTCTTGCTACCACATGGGGGCCTGCTGAACATCAATGCCCGGTATGTAAGGCTAAAAATACCTATCAGGAAATTGCGAGCTATGGTTCATATATTTATCAGTGGCCTGAAAAGTACCAGTATATTTACTGGCCGATGACAGATGGTTATTCTGTTTATTGTTGCCCTGATTGTCATTTTTCAGCATATATGTGGGATTTTGACAGTATTCCTGAAAATAAAAGAGACACTATAAAAAAATTCCTTGAAACTGTAAAACTTGACAAAAAATACGAAGACTATTCTGATATACCGATGGCAACCAGACTTGAGATTGCAGAAAAAGTTTATCAGATATTGGGACGCGATGATGAATTCTGGTGTAGATTTTACAGAGTCTGCGGATTTTGGGGCGATGAAAATAAAGCACTGCAATCAAGGACAAAGGCTTTAGAGTTAGCCGAAAAAATGCTTAACGACACATCTTATTCGGGACAGGAAAAGGAAAAACTTTTTATCATCGCTGCGATGTATAATTATACGGGACAAAAGGACAGTGCGTTAGTATATCTTGACAAAGCGAAAAAATACACTTATACAAACACAGCATGGAAGAAGGAAAATGCAGAAGGACTTGATGAGTATCTGACGGACCTGATAGTTCAATATAAGGAATTTATCAGAAAAGGTGGTAAGGAAGATTAAGAATAAACGACGTACAGAACGTTATACCTGATTAATAAATTAAAAACAACATGATTATGAAAAAGTTAATAATTATTTCGACATTCCTGATATCAGGAAATGCCTTTTGTAGTAACATAGATACTATTCAGGCTGAATCAAAAATTACTGATGTGACAATTTTTTTCAGTGGTGCTCAGGTCACGAGGCACAGTGATCTGAAATTAAGCAAAGGCAAACATCTCATTATGGTTGACAAATTGCCTAAGGAAATCAATGCCCAGAGTATTCAGGTTAATGGCGTGAATAACTGCAAGATACTGTCTGTTAAGCACCAGTTAAATTATCAGAATGAGAATAAAAAAGGAAATGATCAATCAGTTATTGAAGATAAAATCAAAGAACAGGAATTGAAAATCAAAGAGATCAGGAACAAAATAAATGTGTTTGAGATGGAGGAAAAATTACTGATTGATAACAGTATCTTGAAAAAGTATGATGGGGCGGTAATTAAAGATATCAAGGATGCGGCTGACTTTTACAGGGCCAGGCTTAATGAGATAAAACAGGGAAAATTAGACCTCTCTGTAGAATTAGATGCTGCCAATAAAAAGATCCAGGAATTATACACTCAGTTGAATGAAGTGACGGCACAGGAGCGGAAAACATACAGCCAGATATTGATTACACTTGACTGCGAAAAGGAAGCACCTGCTGATATGAGCATGAGCTATTTTATTTCATCTGCCGGCTGGTCTCCGTTATACGATTTTAGGGTGGATGATATTACCAGGCCTCTTGTTATCGTTTATAATGCAAACGTTTATCAGTCATCAGGAGAGGACTGGAATAATGTCAATATAAAGCTGTCAACCGGTGATCCGTCGTTAAGCGGAAATAAGCCTGAACTGATAACATGGTATCTGGACAAAGAAAACCCGTACCTGAAAGAATCTGCCAGGAAAGGCCCGAGTGTTTTGCAGGGAAGGGTGCTTGATAAAGAAAAAAATGAAGCACTGCCTTTTGCAAGTGTCATGGTTTACAGTGGAAATGAAGTTATTGCCAGTGTAAATACTGACATTAACGGACAATATATCATTAAGCCGATGCCATCGGGAAATTATACGGTTAAAGTGGCATATATAGGGTATGAGCCTGTGCAGATGAATAGTGTTCAACTGTCACCCGACAAGATAACATTTCAGGATTTTAATTTGCAGGCATCTACTATTCAGTTAGCAGAAGCAGAGATCGTGTCATATCAGTACCCTCTGATTGATAAAGACTACACCACTGTTCAGACCACTATTTCATCTGAAAATATTTCAAGAATGGCGGGGAGGGATGCGGGTGTTTATGCTGATGCAGTTGGTTGTTATAATTTAAGGGGCGGCAGAAGCGAAGAAGAGACGGTATATGTTGATGGATTGAGAATGAGTGCCAGCGGTAATATTCCATCATCTTCTACCGGCGGAACAAAATCTAAAGGTATCGAAACATTGAACTATATATCAAATTCTCTTAAATCAACTGTTACTAATCTGGAATATGTGATTGAGATACCATATACCATCCCGTCTGATGGTAAGGATTACAGCATAAAAATAAAAGAAGCCAGCGTACCTGTAAATTATGTTTATAATGCAGTGCCTAAACTTGACTGCGATGCTTTTTTAACGGCTGAAATAATTGACTGGACCCAGCTGAATTTATTGTCAGGAAAAACAAGTATTTATTACCAGGGAACTTTTACAGGCGAATCATTCATAGATGCCAACCAGACAGGTGACACACTTAATGTTTCTTTGGGAAGGGACAGGAACATTATTGTCAAAAGGGAAAGTAATAAAGAAACAATTGATAAACGAATGATCGGCAGCAGCATTAAGGAAACGATAGGCTGGGACATCACAATAAGGAACAACAAAAATGCAAAAATAAAAATTACTGTTGAAGACCAGTATCCGGTATCTGAAAAGAGATCTATAGAAATCGAACAGCTTGAATCTTCAAATGCAAAAATAGACGATAAAACTGGCAAGTTAAAATGGGAATCTGAGATAGAGCCAAATGATAAAAAGGTTTTTACCTATAAATATTCTGTTAAATATCCAAGATATGCTGATATAACAATAGAATAGAAAATTCTTAAATCATAAAACGGTTTTCCTTCTATGTTGTAAAGCTACATATTTGATGATTTTTTTCTGGATTCCGCATCCCGATAGCTATCGGGATGCGGAATGCCAAATCGCACAATACCTTCCCTGTTCGTTAACTATGAATACTTTTTCCTCTTTCCATTCCTGCGAAAGCAGGAATCCAGACTTGTTATCTGCTAAACCAAATGAAATATAGTGTCTTTCTTCAACCTACTGTCATGTCAGATGTAAAATGTCTGCATGTCAAATGTAAGTAATAAATAATAAAACCTAACATTTAACATGATACATCTGACATTTAACATTTGACATAACGCTACTTTGTTTTACCGGGATATACCTCCAATGCTTTTTCAAGGCATTTCATGGCTTTCGCCAGATCGTCAACATTAAGGACATAGCCAATTCTTATCTCGTCTTTTCCGAGCCCTTTTGTTGAGTAGAAGCCTGTTGCGGGTGCGAGCATCACTGTCTCGTTGTTATAGCTGAATTCCTGTAGCAGCCATTGGCAGAACTTATCGGAATCGTCAATAGGCAGTCTTGCAACAGCATAGAAAGCGCCGCTTGGGTTGGGGCAGAAGACATTTTTCATGTTATTGAGAGAGTCAACAACGATTTTTCTGCGTTTAACATAATCATTTATTACAGCATTGAAATATGAATCAGGAGTGTCGACAGCCGCTTCGCTGGCAATCTGCCCGTATGACGGGGGGCTTAAGCGTGCCTGTGCCGCTTTAAGAGCCGCATTCATGACTTCCTTGTTTTTCGAAATGAAGGATCCTATTCTTGCACCACATAAACTGTAACGCTTGGAGACAGAATCCAGGAGTATTGTGTTTTGATCTATTCCTTTGAGGTGCATTACCGAAAAGTGCTTTTTCCCGTCATAGCAGAACTCCCTGTAAACCTCGTCAGACATCAGAAACAGGTTGTACTTTTTAACAATTTCTTTAAGTGCCTGCATTTCACTTTCAGAATATAAATAACCTGTGGGGTTGTTGGGGTTGCATATCATTATAGCCTTTGTCCGCGGAGTGATAAGTTTTTCAAATTCAGATATGGGTGGCAGGGCAAAACCTGTTTCTATTGAGGAGGTGATAGGCTTTATCACAACACCTGCACTTACCGCATAACCGTTATAATTGGCATAGAATGGCTCGGGAATGATAATTTCGTCGCCTGCATCCATGCACACTGTCATGGCAAAAAGGATTGCTTCCGAACCGCCTGTTGTCACGATTATTTCTTCAGGAGTTATGTTAATATCGAACTTTTTGTAGTATTCAACCAGCTTTTTCCTGTAAGAAAGCATTCCGGCAGAATGAGAGTATTCAACAACTTTAAGGTTGTTTGTCCTGATTTTGTCAACCACTGTTTCCGGGGTTTCAATATCAGGCTGTCCGATATTAAGGTGGTATACTTTTATTCCTCTTTTTTTAGCCTCATCAGCATAAGGAACCAGCTTGCGTATGGGTGATTCAGGCATCTGAACACCTCTGTTTGAAATTGATGACATAATGTTTGTTTTGATTTACAGGCAAAAATAAAAAATCCCGGTGACATGCCGGAATATAAATGAAAAAAAATACTTTAATATTCTTTTACCTTGCTAAAGGAGTACCTTCATTGTTGATTACTTTTTCAGGTATCTGTTCTTCGGGAGGGGCTAGCACTGTACCTTTGATGCTTATAACAACAGGTGAGTTGGAAGCATTTGATTCAACGGTTATGGACTTGTTAATGGCTCCGACTCTTGTTGTGGCATATTTTACCTGAATGATATTGCTTTGTCCCGGTAATATCGGTTCTCTCGGCCATTTAGGTACGGTACACCCGCAGGAAGAACGGACATTTGAAAGTATTAAAGGTTCTTTCCCTGTATTTTTGAACTTAAATTCACAGGTGCCGTCAGCACCTTTCATTATTGTTCCGTAGTCATGTACTAAACTTTCAAACTCAATCTTTGGTGCATTGGGATCATCAACTTTCTGTTGTGTCTGCTGTGTTTGCTGTTGTACCTGCTGAGTCTGCTGTGTCTTTTGTGTTTGTTGATTCTGTGCATTAGCTATGAAAACCGCAAAAACGAAAATACCTGCAATAATAAGTGGCCTTTTCATATACCTGTTATTAAATAATTAAATTTCTGAACAGTTTTTATTTAGGAACTGTGTTGGTGTTGTTCTGGTTTACCGGAGTGGTTTCCTGCTGTGGAGCTAAGATATTCCCTTTAATACTGAGAACTATCGGAGAGTTTGAAGCATTGGATTCAACAGTTACGGTTTTGTTGATAATGCCTACTCTTTTTGTATCGTAATTGACCTGAATAGCATTCATTTGTCCCGGTAAAATAGGTTCATGAGGCCAGCTCGGAACTGTGCATCCGCATGAGCCGCGTGCATTAGAGATAACCAGAGGCTCTTTTCCTGTGTTCTTAAATATGAATTCACATTTGCCGTCGGCATTTTGCTGGATAGTGCCGTAATCATGCACTAAATTTTGAAATTCCATTTTGGGGGCATTGGGATTAACCACCGGCTGTGTCTGTTGTGTCTGCTGTTCGTTCTGTGCATTAATAAATAATATTGTCAGAAGCAAAACTCCTAATGTTAATACTGCCTTTTTCATATTTTTTGGTTTAAAAATTTTAATTAATGTAATAAGTACAAATTTATAAACAATTTATATTAAATAAAAATAATTTAACATTTTATAACACTTCCCTCAGGGTATTTAGAACAATATCCGTGCCAAAGTTATACAAAAAGGCTGTTAAAGAGCAGCCTTGAACTCATGTTATGTTGAAAACGGGATAAAAATTCGCATCTTGTCACAATAAGAGGGGTATAGGGTATAAAGGTATAAAGGTATAAGTGTTATTCCATATACCTCTATACCTTTATACCTGAAATCCGGATGCAATAATTTACACCTTGTCAAGTATAGTTTGCTCTATTTGTTGAATATTTCCTTAAGTTTATTGGCAAGCCCTTCTCCTGTCAGCCCTTTGGCAATTATTTTGCCTTCTTTGTCAAGCAGGAATGTATTGGGGATTTCATTGACCTGATATTGCTTCAGAACAGGTGAATTCCAGAATAGCAGGTCGCTGACCTGTGTCCATGTGATATTGTCCGCCTGTATGGCATTCAGCCAGTTCTGTTTATTTGATTCTACAGCGACACTGAAAATTTCAAAACCCTTGTCTTTGTATTGTGCATAGAGGTTGACAAGATTTTTGTTTTCATTCCGGCATGGCCTGCACCATGAACCCCAGAAATCTATTAATACAACTTTACCTTTAAATGATGATAAAGATTTTAAAACATCTTCTGTGTTTTTTAGTTTTATATCAGGAGCTATTGTCCCGATACTTAAATTTGTCTGGCTGAAAATATAACTGCAGTTTAAAGCCAGTGTTGTTAATAATGCTGATCTTATGATCTTGTTAACATTATTACTGATTGCTGAAAAAGAAAGATTTTTCATAATATTTTTAATTTACTGTAATAACTACATAATTTTAATTTTATTGTCATACCTACATCAGGACTATCTTTTTTACCATTGATTTATCATTCTGGCTTATCTGCATGAAATAAGTCCCTTTTTCCTTGTCGGAGATATCAATATCTTTAGAATATTTGCCGATGAAGTCTTTAAGGGTTTCATTATAAACCTCCCTGCCATTCATGTCGTAGATCCTGATAGTGGTTGTTTCCTTGTTTTTAAGTTCAAATGTCAGGTTGAATTTTCCTGAATTGGGATTAGGGTAAAATTTCAGCTCGTCAACAACCAGATTATTATTGTTTTCATCAATATTAACTCCTGCATTATTCAGTGTTTTTAAATCTTCTTCTCCCGGACATTCAATCTTTACACAAATAGATATGGTAACATTATTATCATTACTAAGGCTGTCAATGTTTTTAAGATTAAATCCTTTACAGAAATTAATATTATCTGATGGAGATGAACTCTTAATATCGAATCTGATGTCTGTCCCATTATCCAGCATGCCGGCAGGAGCATCGAACAGCACTATTTTTTTTATACTTATTAATGAATCAGGTTTTAATGAATCGCAAAGAGTCAGGCTCACTGTATTGCCGTCAGCCATTGTGATAACATTTGAAGTAGTGTCGATAATGGTTTTCTCTCCATCACATTTGATGATTTTGACGTAAGTTTTACATTGTGTTTGACTTGTTGGCTCATTCTGAACCTGAGCATTTGCCGCAGCTGAGAACATTATAATGATAATTAATGTTTTAAAAATTAATTATCATTTTAATGTTTTCAGCTGCGGCAAACCCCCACCAAACACACCCAACACA
>CAZSJF010000116.1:0-8196 GCA_964606705.1 uncultured Bacteroidales bacterium | reverse complement strand
GAATTTTTTGTTTTATAGGGGTTCTTGCTAAATGAAGTATACTTGCTGAATTATTCCAGGCAGGTACTAGTCTTTAATACAGCGTATGGAAAAAGCATTTTCTTTATTACTGCTCTTGCTGTAAAATCCCATGCCGACAGAACTGAGGTAATAATACCATGCATATCCGCTGTTGTATTCTGTAGAAGACCACCAGTCGCCATAATCTTTAATGCCGGTAAAGCCTCCGCCCTGATTACGTGCACCTCCCGGGAGTGCTGTAAAATTATTTCTTTTTGAAGATACTGCATTAGGGGAGTTCCAATGGGCTGTGCCGGTTTCCTTGATCTTTCCGCCTGCAATACTGTCGCCTTCCATGAATTCTATAAGCGCTGACCAGTCATCTCTTGTTGACACATGCCATCCTTCAGGACAGATTTTTCTTTCATCGTTTACTGCAAACCAGTTGTAAAGCCTGCCGTAAACATCACTGTTGCTCTTATTGTTATCGTAATCACAATAAGCACCTGTAGTTAATTTTCCCCATTTTGTTTCATCGATTACATTCGGAATTTCATCTCCATTGCGGTAGTGGGTAACTTTAAGATTTTCCTTGAACCATACCTGATTGTTTATTTTTACAAGATGGTAATAATTACCGTCAAAATCTTTGATAGAGTCAGTGCTGCTTTGGGCGAAAGCAGACGAATTCAATATAAACAGAACTGCCAGAGGATAAATAATGCGTTTGATATTCATATTTTTTAAAATTAAAGGTTAATAATTATTTTAATAATCAATAGACAAACAAAGGTATGATTTTTTATGAAATTTATTATTATTTTAATAAAAAACTCTTTGTAAGTTTTAGGTTTTTCAAATGAAAAATTTATAATTATATGCAGTCTTTATCAAACCTGTCTGTAAAATCAATTTACAATAAACATGCCAGAACATATATTTCTTGATTTATTTAATATTTTATAAATATACATTCCTGTCGGATATTGTTTTTTATCTATGATTAGTTTATTGTTTTTTAAATCCGACGTTTTGAAAATTTCCTGTCCAAGGGAGTTGTAAATGCTTACTATTAAATCAGTTTCGTTTAATACACTTAAATCAAGTATGGAAATATTGTTCACAGGGTTGGGATAAATACTTACGTATTTATTATAAATATTACCTACTTTTGTAATGTTAACCTGCATAATCTCCGATGTGTCAGAGATACAGCCGTTTTCTGTTATGATTACATAATAATTCCCTGAAGAGGAAACAACATAAAAACTATCTGTAGCACTTGGAATTTCTCCGTTTTCATCATACCATTGATTGCCGCTGTTGTTACTCGAAAACAAAGTGTCTCCTGATTGTGTAATGACAGGCGTGAGAGGTTTGTTCAGGACAGTAAGATTCAGTATTATAATGCTGTCGCACCCTTCTGTATTCTGAAGAGTGTCATAATAAACGCCCTGTACAGTAAGCTCCTGTCCTCCGAAAGAAACTGTATCTCCTGAACATATGGAATCTTCAATATTATATTGCTCACTGCACGACTCAAAAATATGTGCAGAGCCTGCATCTGATTCCCCTGATACATCATGGTCGTCCGCAGCAGCGCTGACAATTATTCTGTCACCATAAATATCTATGTTCCCTCCGAAATTATCCTGCGACTGCCCGGCTGAGTCGGCAAGGGTTTCTATTTTTTCCCACGCGGAAACATTATACTGGTAAACATAAACAGTCCCTTTCATGCTGTTTCCGTATGGTGCTCCTACAGCAATTGTGTTGCTATCAATGGCAACCGATATGCCGAACCAGTTATAAGAAACATTGCCTTCTGGCAACAATTTAGTCTGATATGTCCATGTTCCTGCATTATTGATATAAATATAAGCTGAACCACAATCTGTGGCAAGATCATCGTCTTTGTATGTACCTGTAACAGCAAAATCGTTGCTGATGGCAACAGAAAATCCGAAATTATCTGAAGCTGTTCCGTCGTCGGGGGAAAGCAATGCAACTTCGTTCCAGCCTGTTCCTGTTCTCTTGAAAATATATGCACTGCCGCTGGCAGAGCCATGATCGTCATTCATCGGTGTCCCGACAATAATGTATGGATCATGAATATTAACAGATGATCCGAATCTGTCATTATATGTGGCATCTGAAGCTTTGATCTTTTTCTCCTGTACCCATGTGATATCTTTTCTGAAAATATAAACTGCGCCTTCGTCAGCACTGTCGCCATTTGCCATAGATGCTGCTACTGCAAGGTAACTGCCATTTAAAGAAATAGCATTGCCGAAATTATCTGACGTTGCGCCGTCGTTTGCAGTGAGTTTTTGCACATACTGCCATGTAGTGTCGGTGAGTTCATAGATATAAACTGATCCCGAATTTATCCCCATGTCGTCATCATTTTTAGCGGCTATGGCAATAGTATTCCCATAAATTGCAACACTGTTGCCGAACATATCCTGTGATGCTGCATCGAAAGAAGTTAAATTTTGTATAAACGTCCAGGTTGTTCCGTTGAAATGATAAACATAAGCAGAGCCTGTACCGCTCGCTCCTTCATCGTCACCTGAAATACCTACAATTGCTGTGTTCTCCCATATTGATACTGATGAGCCGAAAGCATCAAGATTAATAAGATCGGAAGGCTGAAGTTTGGTCTGGTGCTCAAACTGTGCATTTACAAGTACGGATGAGAATAAAAGAATATATACACTACATATTTTCATGAGTTTTCAGATGTTTATTCAACAACAAATCTCCCTTTTCCAATAATTTTATATTTACTATAAACTTCATAAGAATATGTCCCGCAACTATATTGCTTTTTATCAATAATCAGTTGTTTGTTTTTTAATTCCGATGTTTTCATAACAGACTGTCCTGTTGAATTATAAACAGTTACTGTCAAATCGGTTTCATCTATTTCTGTTAAATCAAGAATAGAAATACTACTGACAGGATTTGGATAAACAGCAATCAAATTATTATCAGAAATATTGTCTATGCCTACAGTCGGGTCAAAAACAAAAGAGAACACGTCTGAATAAAGTGTTGTGCCGTTGGCATATCTGTCATTAGCTCTTACTCTCCAGTAATATGTTTTACCTTGTTTTAGCAGGTTATAATTTTGAAGAGTATTAAGTTTTATATCGACATAAGGGCCAGACATATCACATATATCATCCATAGTGATAAATGCAGATGTAAAGCCTGTTGCTGAATCTATTTCAAGTCTGTAATAAACCGTATCTCCCTGAGGGTCTGTTGAAAGTTGCCACCTCAAGTAAGTGCTGCTGTCGGCACTGCAGCCGTTACATGGCTCAGTCAGAACAGGCTTTGTTGGTGCTGTGTTGGTAGTGCCGTTGTCAATATATGCTTTTCTTGTCTCATTGCTGTAACGTTCATTATCTGACTGGTCAATGGCTTTCACTTTCCAATAAATAATTTTATGTCCTGAGATTGGAAAAGGGTTTACTGTTTTTGGGATGGTATTTGTATTATATGATACAGATGGTGAAAAGTTGGATTTCTCTGAAATGATAAGATCCCATGACTTAAGTGTTTTATTGGGGTCCATGTCGCCATTATTTTCCCAGTTAAATGTGTAGTTCATAGGGGCTCCGGTTATGGATGCATTGTTAGCCGGAGAAATCAGCCCGAATGCTTTTGGTGGGTTGTCAATATGGTCCCACGTAAATCTTGCCCACCTGCTTCTGGCACTGGTATCTAAGCCATCGCATGAAAATACTTTCCACCAGAAACCGAAATTGTCGACTTCAATATTTGGCTGGAGGGTATCGAAAACACCATCGCCAAGTGCAGGTACGTGATAGCTATATGGAGAGCTATGGATAAAATACAGATTAGTGGAATCGGAGAAGTTATCGTAAATGCTGTCTGTATATAATTGCCAGAAATATTTAACCGAATCTCCCTCATAGTCGCGTGCTTCGGCCCACCAGAACACAGGATTGGCGCTTGGTTCGATAGCTGCGGAAATACCGTACAGATGATTTGGAGCATAAGGCGGATAGTTAACATGGAATGATGTTTCTGTCCAGCCAGAAGTGTCATCAGAAGCATTTTTTATTCTTACCATTGCTATATAAGTTTTGCCGTCTTCCAGATTGGTATCCGGATAATTAAAAACAGTATCTGAAGAAGCAATCCAGCCTGATTCATAAACAGGGCTTCCGTAAAATGTTGCGTTATCCCATATCTGAAACTGATACTGCTGTTGTACGCCTGTTTCTATGTGCCATGCGAAATGTGGGCTTGTATGGCTTTTCAGACGGTATGTGTAGAAAGCATTTGTAGTACGCAGGTTGCTTATTCTGATAGGAGAAGCAGATTTTTTCTCTTCTATTTTATACATTCTCCATATAAACAATTCTGATACAGTTATCTGCGCTCTTCCGTCTTCTACTTTAAAATTTCCAAGGAATGTTCCTTCAGGGTCATCCGGGTTATATGTGGTTACTGCAACGGAATCGTCGTCTGCGAGCTGATCCATAAGGGCTATCTGTACAATTTTATTTGTAACTGTTTTGTGAAGGCGTGTTAAAGAATCAACGTCAGCGTTGACAAGATGATACAGCATTGTTTTTGTAATAGTATCCTGGCTTCTGAAAATCTGTACGTTTTCGGGAATTGTAACCCTTACATTTTCTTCTTCCAGCAGAGAGTCAACAAAAGTTCTGACTGTGCTGAGTATGTTTGCCGCAATGGTTTCTTTGTCCGTTTCATTGGTGCCACGGTAGCGCCAGTATGTCTTGCAGTATCCATCAGGAGCATCGTCTTCTTCTTTTATAAAGATTATTTTTCCTGAGCCATAGTCGCTTATCCTTGTGCTTCCTGTTACAAAAGATTCCCATGTGGGATTGGTTCGGGTGTTGCCCAATTCATCGAGACCTCCTGTTATCCCAGGACAAAGCCCTGTGCCAAAGACAAGCAGTTTTCCGCCCTGATTTGTATAATTAAGAAACACATCAACTTGATTGTCTGTAAGTTTTATAGCTTCGTGCAGGACAACCACCTTGTATTTTGTAAGCTGTTCCAGTGCAAGTTCGTCAGGCCAACCCAGGTCAGTTCCTGCAATAACAACTTCATAGGATCTTCCTATATCCTGCATGAGCCTCTGCGCTCCCTGGCACTGGTCAATCATTCCCCATGCAAGTGCTGTTGTAGGCATGGCAAGAATAACACCTACTTCACCGTAAGGATTCATTGCATTAAATAAATCTCTCTGGCGTTGAACCATATAGAAATATTTTGCATGGTCATCTCTTTCTACTGCTTCTCCTGCAAATTCAGATAATCCGCCGCTGGCAAAAGATTCAGCCATCATATGCAGGTCAAATTCCACATTCTGACAATTACATCCTTCTCCTTCGTCGCCGTCATTCCATGGTAAACTCCAAATAAGATGGCGTTTGCCTATAGCATGTGACAATTTATGATTGGGATAAGTAAAACCTCTTCTTGGATAATCATCAGAATATCCGAAATATTCTCCGCATACATCACCCATTGTGCGTAAACCATGCTGTCCGAATAAACCCAAAGCGCCATTGTTGCCGATAATAGTAAATTCCCTTCCATACTGCGACATTGCATATCCCTTCATGCTGTCAGAAAAGATCTGCCACGACTCCTGTATCTGGTGAAGCTTGAACAGTATCCACTCTTTTTTAAGCGGTGGGTCAGTGGGGCTTTCGTCAAAAGTAACTGGGAATTCAGAGTATCCCAGGTCGTTATATAGCCAATGCCTGTAATCAAGAGTGTCAATGTCACCTACACCTTCTGCCTCCCATACTGAAGGATCATAATTCTCCTTCATATATTCCCTGAAAGCAACTACATCGTCTGGGTCAAAGGAAGCCTCGAACTGCGAGCCGGCCATGTCAAACTGTATTCCGTCAGCACCAGCATCAATACCCCTTTTAACACATCGTATTACGAAATTTCTGTAATCAGGTCTGTTAAAACTCAAGCCCCCATAAGAACTGTCCAATCCAACACAGGCGCCAAAGTCTTTGCTGGGAATTAAAGGATCATGAGCCATAAGTGAATCAATGGAAACCTCGAGGACAGTAAATTCAAGAAACATATAATACTTTATTCCGCGTGTGTGCAATTCGGCTATCCCGGGAGCATAAAGAGCAACATCTGTGTCAAAATAGAATGATTGAGATGTTGCATTTGTATTATACCCTATTGTGGGAATAACAGGAAATAGCCTGTCCGATGTGGCTCTGTGTGCACCGTCAGGAAAATAAGCATCCCATATTGTTGCTGCTACAGGAGATAATTGCGGAATCTGTGAATTGGCAATAAATGCTGTTCCTGAAAATCCGATTAAAAACAAAATCAAACTCTTGCTGAAAATTTTCATAACAATAAAATTTTAATTAAACATCCTGAATAAAAAAAGACTTTCTTCAAAATTAATAATCTATGTTCAGAAATCAAAATAATATTATTCCGGATAATTTTTGGAAATCTCATAAGAATTATAATAAATTTGATTATTGAACAAAAGAAACGAATAACCATGAAAAGAATTACAAATTTATTTTTAATCATTTTTTTGAGTGTAAACATTTATGGACAGATTGCATCTGATT
Organism: uncultured Bacteroidales bacterium; assembly: GCA_964606705.1. Taxonomy (GTDB): domain Bacteria; phylum Bacteroidota; class Bacteroidia; order Bacteroidales; family CAZSJF01; genus CAZSJF01. Next base: position 1,564 of record CAZSJF010000116.1, on the reverse strand, counting down.
GCACTGTTCCTCTTTTGTTAAAGGAAGAGTATGGAAATGACGTTAAAAACATGGCACTGAGAAGAATGTATGAATTCCAGAGCCCGGATACATCTTTGGTAAAAATACCACAGGCATGGCAGGATACAATAATTGAAGGGCTTGCAGCAATATTAAATGTAACAGGTATTCCTGAACGGGACAGTGTGTTTAATTTATATTGTGTGCATGATGTGTTTAATGATACTATTATTTACAAGGAATTTTTAATTAAAGTAGACACTTCTTATACATGGACGGATGCATGGCATAGTTTGATAACTTTAACAGGCGATACACTTATGGATACAATACTTACCAGGTATCATTTGTATGTTGATGATTTCTATCACTGGGGCGCGATGGGCAACTATGCATTGCTGGCAACAGATTCCAGCTGGAATATTTATGCTTTGATGGATAGCTTGAAAACTGTGCCCGGGGTCTTGTCTGCGGATGTTAATTTACTTATGGGTGATGGCAGTAAGATAGATTATGATAAAACAGGTGATGAAAGATTTTACGATTTCTGGCTTAAATGGGGAGATTGCATGGACGGTTGTTCTTATGCTCATGTATGGCATTTTAAAGTAAATAGTGATTGTTCTGTTGAATATCTTGGTTATGAAGGGGATACACCCTATTCCTCTCCTTTAAATTGCAATATTTTTGTTCCGGTAATGGAAAACAATGCAAAGGAAGCAGGTTGTTATATTTTCCCTAATCCAAACAATGGTAATTTTGAAATTAGCATTAAAAAAAATGCAGAAGAAATTGTGATTTATAATTCAATAGGTGCTGAAATATACAATAAAAATAAGCCCGATAGTCACTTAAGTGTTGACCTAAGCAGATACGGTAAAGGAATGTATTTTGTAGGTGTTAGAACAAGGGGTAGCAGGACCGCTTACGAGAAGGTGATTGTTCAGTAAATTTTTCAAAAAAATGATAAATATATTTGCTATTATTATTATTATTATTGCATTATCTTAAAGTTAAACTTTAAAAATTATGAAAATAAAATTAATTGGTTTATTATTAATATTTATTGTTTTAATAATAGTTTCATGTAAAAAGGACGACTCTTTTACTTCTAATGAAAATGAAAACAGTTCATACGATACTGTTTATCCCGGAAATTATTTTCCCGCTTATCCTGGCTCATACTGGGTATACAGCAATAGTGATACATTAAAAATAGAAGATGAATATGAGTTATATCCGTATAACAATGCTAACTGGCAAGATACACCTGATTATGACACTGTATATCTTCCGAAATTTTATTCTAACTCCATTTTTTCTAGCGGGAATGCTGCAGAACCATATGTATATGTTTATGGTTATACCATTTCACAAGTAACATACAGGCTTCCGTTCAGGACAATTCTTTCAGAAACCCTGAATGAACAATTTCAAACCGCTGAAAGTTTTGCCGGATATACAGGTTATGGACGAACTATCGCTAAAGATACTACTGTTGAAATAGACAGCACGACCTATAATGATGTTATAATTGTTACGAATTATACATATTCATGGAGCT
>CAZSJF010000115.1:0-8201 GCA_964606705.1 uncultured Bacteroidales bacterium | reverse complement strand
TGTGTTGGGTGGTGTTTGGGTGGGGTGTGGTGTGTTGGGTGTGTTTGGTGTTTTTTTGCGCCCTTATATGATATTTTTATATTGTCTGGGTCCGCTCCGGGATGGACTACAAAGTCGTACTTTAAACCTTTTTTTTCATCGGTATATATTACCCAGTCAATATCAGGATAAATATTTCTTACTATAATTTTTCCATACGTTTTTACATTAAGTATTCCATTTGGGCAATGTGCAAGATAATAATTGAAGCAACCTTGTCCGGTTTCATTTTCCGTAATTATATTTTCTTTCCTGATGTCTGCTCCTGTTATATCCATATCCAGTCGGCACCATTCTGCCTTTTTTGATTCCGGTGGCTTCGGTTCATTTAAAATATTTTCTGATAATTTATTTGTTTTTACTGTATCCTGCTCATACTTCAGAAAAACATAAGTAATACCTTTGGTCGTAATGTAAACATCCGTATTTTTAACAGATGTTTTAAATAATACAAAATCAACAGGTTTGCCCTCTGTGTCTGTGTATTGTCCTTTATTTTCCGTAAAACCAAAAGCATTGGATTGTTTATACTGAGGGTTTCCTCCGGACAAAATTTTATTGTTAGAATTTGAATTATTACAGAAAAAAATTATAATAATAAATATTGTTAAAATTAATTTATGACGGGTAAATTTTGTCATGGTTTTTAATATACAATTATCTCAGTAAAGTTACATGTCCGTATTTGGTATGTTTTGTGCCATCTGTATCATTGTAAAATATAAGCCATGAATACACACCTACAGGACATTTCCGGCTTTCATAAGAGCCATCCCAGCCTTTATTGATATCAGTGGTTGCATAGAGCATTTGGCCCCAGCGGTCGTAAATGTACATTTCAAAGTCTTGTATGTTGATACCTATTGGTGCAAAGACATCATTATTATTATCTCCGTTTGGAGTAAAGGTGTTGGGAATAAATATCTGTGACAACAGGCATTCGGTTATTGCTATTGTATCTGACACTGTGCCACATCCATTGCTTACATTCACCCAGTAATCGCCTGCAATTGAAACTGTATATGTTTGCCCGCTATTTCCATCCTGCCATGAATATGTATATATCCCCGGCCCTGCATCCAGTATCATCTGGCCGCCCTGTCTTATACATGTATCCGTTCCAAGGCTGATATCAGAAGGCTCTGTATTGACTGTTAATGTTACTTCATCTGTGTCAGAGCACCCGTTATTACCTGTTCCTGTTACTGTATAGGTTGTTGCAGCTGTTGGATTAACAGTTATTGACTGTGTCGTTTCTGTGGTATTCCATTCATATGTTACGCCTCCTGTGGCTGTGAGAGTTTTATTTTCTCCGTCACAAACCGTTTCATCTGTGCCTGCATCTATTGCAGGTGCAGGATTGACAATGACAAAAACATCATCAGTGGCTGTGCAGCTGCCTGTGGCATTTGATATTGTTACTGTATATGTTGATGATGTTGTTGGATTAACTGTTATCGTTTGTGTTGTTCCAGATGTGCTCCATGTATACAGCATGCCTCCTGTTGCAGTCAATGTTGCTGTAAAACCTGCACATATTGTCTGGTCTGTACCTGCATTTGCTACAAGAGCAGGATTGACAGAAACGATAACATCATCTGTATCTGTACAGCCTGTTGCATTTGTCACTGTTACCGTATATGTTGATGTTATTGTGGGATTAACTGTTATCGCCTGTGTTGTTTCTGTGGTATTCCATTCATATGTCGTGCCGCCTGTGGCTGTTAAGGTTGTGTTATCTCCACTGCAAATGCTGACATTACTGCCTGCATTGGCTGTGGGTATATCTATATTTAACTCTGCCATATCGCTTGTATCCGTTCCGCAGGTATTACTGATTATGCAGGTATACTCTCCTGTATCAGCAGGAGTAACAGGATTTACTGTATAAAAACTATCCACTGCACCGGTTATTATATTCCCATTAAGAAACCACTGATAATTAACAGCACTGTCAGAAATTGCCTGAATAAATAAAGTAATACTGTCACCTGAACAGACCAGCTGATCCTGTGGCTGTAAAGTTACTTCAAGCGAACAACAGGAACAGAATTTCATAATGTAACTGTCATCTGACCCTGCCCATGTATCAATGTAATAAGCTCCGTTACCGGGATCGGATAATCCATTACTGCCTGTGTTAAACCATTCGCCAAAAGCAAATATACAACCACCCGCATTTATTGAGAATCCTGAACCAAAGTCATCGCTGGATGTTCCGTTATAAGTTCCCCATAATAATTCATCATTGGTATTAAATTCAATAATAAAAGCATCTTTATTTCCTGCATTTGTCCCCTGATAATAATTATTGCCTCCCGGATCTAACACGGGAAAGTCTGTAGAAGAAGTGCATCCTGTTATATATATATTGTTGCCATCCGTTAAAATTTCATGATCTCTGAAATTCCAAAAATAATCATTTCCGCTTCCTCCATAATAAGTAGCCCATTGCCGCACATAATTATTATTAAATTTAAGAATATGGATATCTATACTTCCTGCATTTGTATTCTGATAATAAGCCCCTCCACCTGGATCTGATACAGGAAGATTTGTTGACATAGTATAACCTGTAACATAAATATTGCTGTTATTATCAGTTACTATGGCTTGTCCGTAATCACTGTCAGTTCCACCATAACAAGTAGCCCATAGCCTTATCCCGCTGCTATTTAATTTAATAATAAAAATATCAGCCATTCCTGCATTTGTGCTCTGATAATAAGCACCTCCTGCAGGATCTAACACAGGGAGATTTGTTGACCTGGTAAAGCCTGTTAAATATAAATTGTTGCCGGCATCCGTTGTGATGGATAAAGCTTTATCTTCATCATTTCCTCCATAATAGGTTGACCAAAGCCTTACCCCGCTGCTGTTAAATTTAAGAATAAAAGCATCAATATAACCTGCATTTGTGTTTTGATAATAAGCACCACCTCCAATATCTAATACAGGAAAATCGGCTGATGGAGTATGTCCTGTTACATATAAATTACTGTTATTATCTATTGTTAGAGAACCACCTTCATCCCAACCGCTTCCACCATAATAAGTAGCCCATAGCCGCACTCCGTTGGCATCGAATTTAAGAATAAAAACATCACCAGCTCCTGCATTTGAACCCTGATTATAAGCGCCACCAAGGGCTAATACAGGAAAATCGGTTGACGTGGTATAGCCTGTTATATATACATTGTTGTTATTATTGTCCATTGCAATGGACGTAGCATTATTCAAAGCGTTTCCACCATAATAGGTAGCCCAGATCCGTACCCCATTGGCATCGAATTTAAGAATAAAAGCATCACAACTTCCTCCATATGTCCCCTCATAATATGTTGTTCCACCCGGATTTAATTCAGGAAAATTGTTTGAATTGGTATAGCCGGTAATAAACAGATTATCATTTGCATCAATAACGACGGAACAAAATCCATCCGGTTGATTGCCTCCGTAGTAAGTACCCCACACTAATTTGGGGTCAATAATAAGTATTTTCTTGGTATTATAATCTCCTGTTTGTATTCCTACCTCATAAGAAAAACCTTTTTTTATTCTTTTCCCTGTTTTATTTATGGTGTATTGCGAAGAAATTTCATTATTTTCATTATCCTGATAACAAAGGAGTTTCCCTTCCGCTATTTCGCCTAATTCAGTTTTTATTTTAATAATATTTTCGTTGATTATTAACTCCCCGCTACCTTCGTAAATGAGTTTTATCTTATTAGGGTCAGCTCCCGGATGTACTATAAAATCATGTGTTAAATGGCTTCCCTTTTCTGTTGTTGAAGTGTATAATACCCAGTCAATACCCGGATAAACATCTTTTATTGTTATTCTGGTATAAGACTTTACATTGAATATTCCATAAGGGCAATGGCCCAGATAGAAATTTACCTTTCCTTGTGTTACATCATTTTCTGTGATAATATTTTCTTTTCTGATATCTGCATCTTTCAGGAGCATATCAACGCGGTGCCATTCGCATTTTATGTTTTCTTCTTCCCCTGTTTCTATCTCTCTTCCTGTTTTTCTTTCTCGTTCCTCATTTTCTTTCACTTTGAAAAACTGATAGGTTATACCACTTGTGGTAATCCATATATTCAGGTCAGGTGCTTCAGCTTTGTACAATACATAAGGAACAGGATTTGCTTTTATATCTGCCATCTGTCCTTTGTTTTCCTGAAAGCTCAGTGGCTTCAATTGATTCATCATTTGCTGTGCCTGTGATTTCAGCAAAGAATCCTGTTGCTTGTACCCTGATGCAAAAGATGGTGACTGATAAAATAAGCAGCTAAGAAATAAAATGATTATTTTTAAATTACTAAGAATAGGAATTCTATTTGTATATGACATATAAAAATAAGTACAAAATCAGGATGTAAAGTTATATCAAGAATGTCTTAAAACAAAATTTTACTTCAGCAGAGTTACTCGTCCGTATCTTGTTACCGATCCCTGAACTCCCATTTCCTTAAATATAATAATATACACATAAACACCCTCCTGACAAATTTTACCCTTATAACGACCATCCCAACCTTCATCCAAATCTGTTGAATGGAAAATTTGACTTCCCCACCTGTCATATATGTACATTTCAAATTCTTCTATATTTATTCCTACTGCTTTAAAAATGTCATTTTTGTTGTCATCATCAGGAGTGAAGCTGTTTGGAATCCATATCGCAGGAGAACAGTCAGTGACAACAATGGTATCTGTTGCAGAACCGCAATCATTAGTCGCTACCACCCAAAAGGTATCAGCAACTATAACATTATATGTCTGACTGCTGTTATCATCCTGCCAGAGATAAGTATTAAATCCTGCTCCTGCATCCAGCAAAATAAAGGAATTGGCTGTACTACCTATACAAGTGTCTGTTCCAAGATTAATGCTTGGAACAGAGCCAACACTCACTGCAATTTCATCTGTACCTGTACATCCTGTATTTGCAGTAACTGTGACAGTATAAGTTGTCATAGTTGTAGGGATTACATTTATAGAAGCTCCTGTAGCTGATGTACTCCACTGGTATGTACTTCCGCCGGTGGCTGTTAATGTAGCTGCTCCTCCGTTGCATATTGTCTGGTCAGCTCCTGCATCTGCTGTCGGTAAGGCATTTACTGTTATGATTACCTGGTCATCATCAGTACAGTTATTTAATGTTACAGTTACAGTATATGTTGTATTTACAGTAGGAGATACATTTATCGTTGTTGCTGTTGATCCTGTATTCCACAAATATGTACCGCCGCCGCTTGCTGTCAGAGTGACTGTGCTGTCAATGCAAATTGCCTGATCAGCTCCTGCATCGGCTGTCGGTAAAGCTGTCACCGTTATTATTATTTCATCTGTTCCTATGCATGCACTTGCATCTGTGCCGGTTACTGTATAGGTTGTTGTTATTACCGGATTAACTGTTATTGTTGAATTAGTACTTCCTGTGTTCCATGAATATGTGCCGCCAGCTCCTGCTCCTGATGCACTCAAAATAGCATTTTCTCCCTCACAAATACTCGTATCAACGCCTGCACTGACCGGTAATGAAGTTCCTGTGGTTACAATCACTTCATCTGTCCCCGTACACATATTTACATCTGCCCCTGTTACTGTATAAGTCGTATTTGTTCCGGGACTTACTGTTATGCTCTGTGTTGTTTCTCCTGTATTCCACTGATAAGTTGCTCCATTGCTTGCTGTCAGTACTGTTGAATTACCGGAACATATAGTTACATCTGCACCGGCACTTATAAGCGGGCCGGAATATGACGTAACTGTAACTTCGTCTGTATCTGTACATCCGCCTGTTGTCACCGTTATTGTGTAAGTTGATGTTATTGACGGATTAACTGTTATGCTGGAATTAGTATTTCCTGTATTCCATAAATATGTGCCGCCGCCACTTGCTGTAATAGTAGCTGTAGTTCCGTTACATATTGACTGGTCTGCTCCTGCATCGGCTGTCGGCAAAGCACTGACTGTTATTATTGCTTCATCTGAACCTGTACATCCGCTGCCGTCATCTACTGTTACTGTATAGGTCGCGTTTGCAACAGGATTTACTGTTATTGTCAATGTGGTTTCTCCCGTATTCCAGTTATACACACTGCCTCCTCCAGCCGTCAGTGTTGCCGTTGTACCTGTACATATTGTCTGGTCACCACCTGCACTGGCTGTAAGAGATGTCCCTATGGTTACAACTACATTGTCTGTTCCTGTACAGCCGTTTTGGGTCACTGTTACCGAATATGTAATGGTTGCTCCCGGATTTACTGTTATACTTTGTGTTGTAACTCCTGTATTCCATTGATATGATGTGCCTCCATTAGCCGTAAGTACCGCAATGCCTCCTGTACATATTGTTACATCTGCTCCTGCGTTCGCTGTTGGTAAGGCATTGACAACAATAGTTACCTGGTCATCATCACTACAGCCACCGGCTGTTACTGTTACGGTATATGTGGCATTAACTGCAGGGCTTACTGTGACAGATGTATTAGTGCTGCCTCCGTTCCACAGGTATGTGCCGCCGCCGGAAGCTATGAGAGTTACTGTTGTTCCATTACATATTGTCTGGTTTGAGCCTGCATCAGCTGTAGGTACTGCATTGACTGTTATTGTAACTGCATCACTCGCTGTACAACCTGCTGAAGTTACTGTTACTGTATAGGTGATATTGACAGCTGGCGTGGCGTTAATGCCGGCTGTAGTAGCACCATTATTCCATAGATATGTACCGCCGCCACTTGCATTAATAGTAGCCGTAACCCCATTGCATATTGTCTGATCTGCTCCTGCATTAGCTGTGGGTGTTGCTTTAACAACGACAACTATTTGGTCATCATCAGTACAGCCGTCTGTTGTAACTGTTACAGTATATGTGATATTGACACCTGGTGTGACATTAATACCATCCGAAGTAGCACCTGTATTCCATGCATATGTGTCTCCGCCGCTTGCAGTGATAATAGCCGTAGTACCATTACATATTGTCTGGTCTACCCCTGCATCCGCTGTAGGCACTACATTTACTGTTACAATGACTTCAGCTGTACCCGTACAGCCGATTCCATCATCTGCTGTCACTGTATAAGTCGTTGTGATAGCAGGATTGACTGTTATTGTAGTTGTTGTTTCTCCATTGTCCCATTGATAAGTTGCACCGCCTGAAGCCGTCAGTGTTGCTGTTGTGCCTGTACATATTGTCTGGTCTCCACCTGCACTGGCTACAAGAGATGTTCCTATAGTTACAACTACATTATCTATTCCTGTACAGCCGTTCTGGGTTGCTGTTACAGTATATGTTGTATTTACTGCAGGTGTCACAGTTATGGATTGTGTTGTAAAACCACCATTCCATTGATATGTAGTACCTCCATTAGCCGTAAGTACCGCACTGCCTCCTGTGCATATTGTTAAATCTGCACCTGCACTGACTGTAGGCAAAGCATTAACAACAACTACTACCTGATCATCATCAGTACAGCCACCAGCCGTAACTGTAACGGTATATGTTGTATTGCCTGGAGGGTTAACTGTAACAGATGCAGTGGTAGTACCTCCGTTCCACAGATATGTGCCGCCTCCTGAGGCTGTCAGTGTCGCTGTTGTGCTATTACATATGGTCTGGTCTGCACCTGCATTAGCTGTAGGCAGTGCATTGACAGTCACTGCTACCTGGTCGTCATCAGTACAACCGTCCACTGTGACGGTTACAGTATAAGTTATTGTAGCACCAGGATTAACTGTTATCGCCGCTGTCGTAGCGCCTGTATTCCATGAATAAGTGCTGCCACCACTGGTGGTCAGTGTTGCTGTATTACCATTGCATATACTGCAGTTATCGCCTGCATTTGCTGTCGGCAGAGCATTTACAACAACAGTTACCTGGTCATCATCAGTACAACCACCAACTGTAACTGTTACGGTATATGTGATATTAGCTCCGGGGTTGACTGTGACAGATGCGTTGGTGCTACCTGCATTCCACAGGTATGTGCCTCCGCCTGATGCTGTCAGCGTTGCTGTTGTGCCATTACATATAGTCTGGTCAGCCCCTGCATTAGCTGTCGGCTGTGCATTAACAACAACAATAACTTGGTCATCATTAGTACATCCGCCAACTGTAACTGTTACTGTATATGTGGCATTAACTG
>CAZSJF010000114.1:3752-8250 GCA_964606705.1 uncultured Bacteroidales bacterium | reverse complement strand
TGTGTTGGGTGTGTTTGGTTTTTTGTTGAAATTCATCAGTTGTATCTATGGCTTTATTCTGTAAAATTAGCAAAATATTTACCATAAAACTTCTTCCGACAAGATTATATTTGCTAATTTTACAGAATAAAGCCATAGATACAACTGATGAATTTTAACAAAAAAATATATCCGTCTTCTTTACCAATAATGATATTATTATTAATCCTTTTATATTTATTCTCATGCAGGAAAGATGAAGGTAAAAGCGACTGGGACATCTCTGTACTGGCTCCTTTCCTGAAATCGACATTAAACATTAACAATATAGTAACAGATTCTCTTATCCGGACAAACCCTGACAGTTCAATATCCATTGTATATGAAAATGATTTATTTGAAATCAATCTTGATTCTCTGGTAAGCATGCCTGATACTCTCACCACAAAATATTATCACCTTCCTGTCGGTTTATTTGCAGTGCCCGGACAGAAAATCTTTGACATAACCGACGAAACAAAATTCGACTTTGAAGATGCCAGGATTATCGCTATCCGTGTTAAATCAGGCAGTATTAATTTCAATGTCATCAATAAAATTGATAATGCGTTATCCTGTAAATACACTCTGCCCGGCACTTTTTTAAATAACATCCCTTTTGAAGTCACAGAAACAATTCCTGCGTCATCGGACAACGGAGGTGTATTCAACAAAAAATATGACATATCAGGATATACTTTTTACCTGACAGGTAAAACCGGATTAAAAGCAAACACATTGTGTTACGAATATGTTGTAACCACTGACCCTAACGGAGACAGCATATTCATAGACAAAAATGACAGCCTTATCATCAATGTCAATGCGGGTGATATTGTGATTGATTATGCCAAAGGTTATTTCGGAGAACAGAATTTCACATCAGGAGATGAATCAAGCAAAATCGATATCTTTAAAAGATTTACCGGCGGAGCTATAGGTCTGGAAGATGTTGATTTGACTGTAAATATAAGCAACGGCTTTGGCGTTGACATAAGGGCATACATCAATAATTTCACTTCCATCAACAGCAAAACAGGTAATTCTGTCAGCCTGACAGGCCCGATAATCAACCATCCTGTAAATATCAGCAGGGCAACTGAAACATATGACGCTTTCGATCCTGCTGTCAACTCTGAATATTCCATCTCATTTGATAATTCAAATATAGAATCCCTCATAGAAAACCTGCCGGATGAAATAACTTATTTAATGTCAATAACCACAAACCCAATGGGTAATAATTCATGCGGAAATGATTTCATTTATTACAACGAGTGCATAAAAGCTTCTTTGGATATGGAAATACCTGTTTCTGTCATTGCTAACCAGCTAACCATAGTTGATACTGCCGAATTTAATTTTTCCGAACAGAAAGCAAATAAAAATATTACAGAAGGCATATTCAAACTTATTGTTGACAACGGGTTTCCTTTTGACGCCAAGGTTCAGCTGTTTCTCATGGATAATAACAATGTGATTACAGACTCGTTGTTAAACAATAATAATACAATATATGCAGCTCCTGTTGGTGCAAATATGAGAGTTTATAAAAAAAGAACTTCTGTCCTTGAAATACCTGTTTCAGAAACCAAGCTTAATAAAATATATGCCACTAAAAAAATATTGATACGCGCCAGATTCACAACCATACCTGCCAACAAATACCTGAAAATATACAACAACTACAATATAGATTTTACTCTCGTAGGCGATTTTAATTTAAGTGTCGGGCCGTAAATATGATGAAGAACCTGCTATTCATATTATTCCTGCTGATGTATAATAATATCTATACACAAAATCAATACTGCTTTTACGACAGGTTTGAAAATGCAAAACACAATACTTCCGCAGGGTACAATCTTGATATCAATTCAACAACCATAACAAATGAATTTGTTAATAGTTTTTTAAATAACAAACCTATAGACGACCCTCTGAAAAACAGGATAGAAAAGGAACTTACTGACAGCAACAACAGGATAGGAGGAGAAATGTCATACTACATCAACTTTACGCATTTTCCGGACACTCTTTTCAAAGCCGCTAATCTCGGCTATTATGTGGGTTTCAAATATGAAATGATCGGAAATGCAAATTTTTCAGGAGACCTGTTTAACCTGATCTTTAACGGGAACAGGGAATTTGCAGGCAAAACAGCCGACATAAGCAATTCGGGATTAAATTACCTGAGATACAAACAGCTTAACTTCGGATTAATAAAAAAATATTATAAAAACGAATTTAAACAAACCATCAGTTTCGGGATAGGATTAAATACCGGATTAGAGCACTTAAGGATTTCTGTTGATAAAGGAGAACTGTTTACTGCCGAAACAGGGGAATATATTGATCTCAATACAAAATACAGTGTTTACAGGAGCGACTCCACAACAAGAAAAAAAACCGGAACATACGGAATGAATATCTCTATCTCTGCAGATTTCTCATACACGATTGAAACACCGAAAAAAAACATCTTTCAGTTTTCCATAGATGACATAGGATATATCAAATGGCGCGACAGCTCATGGTGTTTTACAAAAGACACTTCCATGCACTTCGAAGGATGGGAAATTGATGACATACTCGATATAAACGGGAGCCTGTTCAATGGCTCATCTGTTGACAGCATTATAAATAAACACTTCTACGACACCAAATCTTACACCTACTATTCCATGCTTCCGGTAAAAATAAACCTCAGTTATTTTTTAAATGCTGACAGTTATTATAAATTTTTATTCGGCATAAAACATATACTCTACGCCAATTACAGGCCTATGATTTACATAAAAGGGTTTCTCTATCCGGGCAAAAACAACATGCTCTCTGCAAATATCAATTATGGCGGATACGGATGCTTCAACATAAAGCAAAAACACCAGATTAACCTTGGGATCGAAATAGGCCATAGCTTTAATAACGGTTTTATTTTTATATTTGGAAGTAATTTCATCAACGGATTTGTTTATCCCAGGACAACAATGGGACAAGGATTTTATGTAATGATTCAATACAGAAAATAAATTTTAAACTTAAATACCATGTTAAAAGAACTGTCAAAAATCAGGTATCAGGATTCGGGAAACTTCTTTTTAATTGCAGGGCCATGCGTAATTGAAAGCGAAGAAAACTCATTTAAGATCGCTGAAAAAATCGTAAAAATCACTGATTCATTAAAGATACCGTATATCTTCAAAGCCTCTTACAAAAAAGCCAACAGGTCCAGTTCTGCTCCTTTTACTGGCATAGGCGACAAAAAAGCTATGGAAATAATAAAGAAAACAGGTGATGCATTCAATATACCTGTCCTCACAGACATCCATTCGGAAGAAGAAGCTGAAATTGCTGCCGGATATGCAGACATACTGCAGATACCGGCTTTTATGTGCAGGCAGACGGAACTTCTCGTTGCCGCATCAAAGACAAACAAATATATAAATATTAAAAAAGGGCAGTTCCTGTCGCCAGAGGCAATGCAGTTTGCAGTTGAAAAAATAAGAAAATCAGGAAATAATAAAATCATGATCACCGAGAGAGGCACAACTTTCGGCTATCAGGACCTTGTTGTTGATTTCAGGTCAATACCAATCATGAAAAAAAATAACGTACCCGTCGTCCTTGATGTTACTCATTCACTGCAGCGTCCAAACCAGAATTCAGGGGTTACAGGCGGTATGCCCGAAATGATTGAAACCATTGCCAAAGCAGGAATAGCTGCCGGTGCTGACGGAATATTTATTGAAACCCACCCCGAACCTGCTGCAGCAAAATCCGACGGCGCCAACATGCTCAAACTGGATCTGCTGGAAAATCTGCTGACTAAACTTGTTAAAATAAGACAAGCCTTATAATATAAAAGGTGATATGCACATAAACTTCAGAAATATATTTATAATAGTACTATTTCTCTTTGAATATACAGCATATTCCCAACAGGGTTTTGAAAAAACATATGGGTTTAAAGGCTATAATTATGGAAGAAAACTGCTGAAAGACAGCGACACTTCTTATATTATTCTGGCAAACAGAAGCGGTGTTACAGGAAACACAGATATATATTTATTTGAAATAGGAGACACAGGCGCAATAATATGGGAAAAGACAATTGGCAGCAACTACATAGAATGGGCTAATGATTTCAAAAAAACATCAGACGGAGGATATATTATAACAGGTTATACAAATAACACATCAGGAAACGGATATGATGTAATGTTAATAAAAACCGACTCTTCCGGAAATACAGTATGGTCGAAGAACTACGGCGGAAGCGACTGGGATTTCGGATATTCAGTAACTGTAACAAATGACAGTTGTTATATAATTGCTGGGGAAACATACAGCTACGGAGCGGGATTGAATGACATGTACATAATAAAAGCCGACAAGAACGGAGATACTTTATGGACAAGGCAATTCGGCAATATTCATGAAGACGCCGCCCTGTTTGTTGATTCCTGTGTAAACAATA
>CAZSJF010000114.1:1806-3742 GCA_964606705.1 uncultured Bacteroidales bacterium | reverse complement strand
GAGGATATACAAACAGGAACGATTCAGGCGGATACAAGTCTTGTCTCATAAAAATCAATTCTGAAGGAGATACATTGTGGACAAAAACATTTGTTGATTCATTGAACAATGAAACCAGGTGCATCACTCAGACCAAAGATTACGGGTTTGTATTTGCAATAACAAAAACAGACACATCAAACACAGGGGTATATTTTGTAAAAACAGATTCAGCCGGACATCTTATATGGTTTCAGGATTTCTCAAATATCAATGAATTAAACGATATTAAAGAACTGGGCAATAAGAATCTTTTAATGACAGGTTATACCACAAGTTTTGGCTGGGGGCTGGGAGATATTTTCATGTTTATAACTGACAGCAATGGGTTTTATATAAATGGTAAAACATACGGAGGCTACAAATTTGACGACGCATATTCTGTATACCCCACATCCGACAGCGGCTATGTAATATTAGGAACAACCGAAAGCTACGGATTAGGATATTCCAACATATATTTAGTTAAAACGATTAAGAATTTAACATCAGGAAATTCAACAGATCATATATATTTTATCAGTGAATATAAAAATTCATCAGATAACGGGATTTATGTATACCCCAATCCTGCAAGTGATATATTGTCAATATTTGTGAAAAACAATATAGAAGGCAATGTAAACATATTAGTTTATGACATATATGGTAAAGTAATTTATCAAACCCTGTCTGGACAAACAGAAAAAGGAAGCATTATCACAATTGATCTGAACAATTTCAGCAACGGGATATACTTTTTATCTCTCAAAACACCGGAAAAACAGATAACAAGAAAAATTATCATTAACAAATAATTAAACCTGTCACACAATAATAACATAACAATCTTTATAAAAACAGTTTTTTAATCTATCTTTTCTTGACAAAACTCCATTTAGGTTATAAATTTGCCTTTTTTTTATTACTAAGCTTTGAATAAAATATTAATAATACAAACAGCATTCATAGGGGATGTGATACTAAGCACTCCTGTTATAGAAAAACTGCATAAATACTTTCCTGATGCCGAAATAGACTTTCTGCTGAGAAAAGGGAATGAAAGCCTGTTCCATAATCACCCATTTATTAACCGGTTGATCACATGGGATAAATCCGTGAATAAATACAAAAATTTATTCAAAGCCCTGAAACAAATAAGAAACAACAGATATGACATTGTAATAAATTTACAGAGATTCTTTTCCACAGGCATGCTTACGGTATTTTCAAAAGGCAAAATCACAATAGGATTCAACAAGAATCCGTTGTCTTTTCTCTTTGCAGTGTCTGAAAAACACAGCATCAACAACATCCACGAAACAGAGAGGAACCTTGCTCTTATCAGCTCTATAACAGATAACAATAACCTGTTTCAACCCAGGCTTTATCCTTCAGCAGAAGACCGCATAAAGACAGAATCATACAAAACAAAACAATATATATGCATAGCCCCTGCTTCCGTATGGTTTACAAAACAATATCCTGAAGGCAAATGGATAGAATTTATAAACGAAATCCCCCGGGAATATGATGTATACCTTATAGGTTCAAAGGATGACTATAACCTGTGTCAGATTATTTCAGGGAAATCGGGTAACAAGAATATTATAAATTTATGCGGGACATTATCTTTGCTCGAAACTGCATCCTTGCTTAAAGATGCAACTATGAACTATGCTAATGATTCTGCTCCCATGCATATTGCTTCGGCTGTAAATGCACCTGTCACCGCAGTATACTGTTCAACAATACCAGACTTTGGCTTCGGCCCTTTATCAAAAAAATCATATATTGTTGAAACAAAAGAAAATCTTTATTGCCGTCCATGCGGGCTGCACGGACTTAAAAAATGCCCTGAAAAACATTTTAACTGCGCACTGTCGATAAAAAAACAACCCAAACACACCCAACACAC
>CAZSJF010000114.1:0-1796 GCA_964606705.1 uncultured Bacteroidales bacterium | reverse complement strand
TGTGTTGGGTGTGTTTGGGTGGTGGGGTGCTGGCTGAATAATTTATATTTGGGATTATTGAGTTTCATTTTAACTGCGCACTGTCGATAAAAAAAGAACAACTGTTACAAACCTTGAAATATGATTGAAGAAATAGACCACACGCTGAAAGTTTTGAAATCAGGCGGAATCATATTGTATCCCGCCGATACAATATGGGGAATAGGATGCGATGCAACCAATGCAAAAGCAGTTAAGAAAATAATCCAGATAAAGAAAAGAAGAAAGACAAAAAGCTTTATTATATTGCTCGACACACCTTTTAAACTGAGTATGTACGTTAAGAAAGTCCCTGACATTGCGTATGACCTGATAGAAAAATTTGACAACCCCCTGTCAATAATTTATCCCGATGCTCAAAACCTTGCCAAAAATGTTATTGCTGAGGACGGAAGTGTCGCAATAAGAATTGTAAAAAATGAATTCTGCAAAAATCTGATAAACCTGTTAAATAAACCTATAGTGTCAACATCTGCCAACATATCGAGAGAATCAGACCCGGTAAGCTTCGGTAAAATTTCTGAAAAGATAAAAAACAACGTTGACTATATCGTTAATCTAGACAGGGACCGTGTGTATGAGCTGAAAACATCAACATTAATAAGAATAAATGAAACAGGCGACTTTACTATTATAAGACAATAGAGTCTATACCAAATTAAAAATTATAGTATTAAATTTGAAAAATATAAGCAATCGGATATATTATTTCTTTGTGAATCTCTGTGTAAACTCTGTGAATCTTTGTGAAATAGCTGTTACACAGAGTCGCTCAAAGAAGACACAGAGTTACACAAAGCAAATTAAAAATATATACATTTATAAAACATCTTATTCGGTATAAACTCTGATAAACCCATCAAAAAAATTGAAACTCAATAATCCCAAATATAAATCATTCAGCCAGCACCTCTCCTGCCCTGTCTTTGAAATAATCAGCAGGGTCTCAGGAGAGACGAAGTCTCCTGCTTATGTAATAGGAGGATTTGTGAGAGATATTATTCTCGAAAGGCCCAATAAGGATATTGACATAGTTGTAATTGGCAATGGAATTGAGTTTGCGAAAAAAACCGCCGGGCTGATTGACAAAAACATCAAAGTCAACATATTCAAAAACTTCGGTACCGCAATGTTTCATTATGATGACTGCGATATCGAATTCGTCGGCGCCAGAAAAGAATCATACAGAAAAGATTCCCGCAACCCTGTTGTTGAAAACGGCACGCTGGAAGACGACCAGAACCGCAGGGATTTCACTATCAATGCTCTTGCAATAAACCTGCAGAAAGACAATTTCGGAGAACTTATTGACCCTTTTAACGGTTTGAAGGATTTACAGAACAAGATAATAAAGACACCCCTTGACCCTGACAAAACCTTTTCAGACGACCCGCTGAGAATGCTCAGGGCAATACGTTTTGCAACACAACTCAACTTTAAAATCGAGGAATCCACTTTTCTCGCCATAAGAAGAAATGTGAAAAGATTAGAGATAGTCTCAAGAGAACGCATCACAGACGAACTCAACAAAATAATGCTGTCAGAAAAGCCTTCCACAGGCTTTAACCTGCTTTATGAATCGGAGCTGCTGTCTGAAATACTGCCGCAGCTTGTTGCGCTGAAAGGAATAGATGTAATAGACGGGAAAGGGCATAAAGACAACTTTTTCCATACCATAAAAGTACTGGATAACATTGCTCAAAGATCCGGCAACTTATGGCTAAGATGGGCTGCACTGCTTCACGACATTGCCAAGC
>CAZSJF010000113.1:2467-8299 GCA_964606705.1 uncultured Bacteroidales bacterium | reverse complement strand
TTTCTTTTCATAAGATTAAATTTTAATGGTTAATAATTATTTGACAAATATCTGCAATTTTAAATTATTGTACAATAATTTTTTTTGTTATTAAAGTTTTATTTTCTGAATCTGTAAATTGAATTATATAAACACCCTTTCTTTCATTCAACGAAATTTGGGTAAGTGGCTCCTGAATTATACGGCTATATATTAATTCTCCGATTACGGAGAAAACTTTCATTGTGTATTTATGTTCGTTACCGGTAATTATATTGAGATTCCCGTTACAGGGATTTGGATAAATGCTGACATATGCGTTATTGTTTTTTGTACGGATTTCTATGTTGTCAGGTGTACAGGCAGATCCCGGCGAAGCAAAAGTTTCCATTCCGTTAAACATTCCTACATATTCGGTGGAAGCATACCATCCATAAGGCAGGCTGTTGTCAATATTATAGTTGCATAAGGTCAGGGAAGAGCCATTGCCGTCAGCTTCAGGCGCCCATAGAAGGTCATCATCATAACGCACGGAATCTATAATAATACCTAACTGGTTTCTCAGAACAATATCTTCCCCTCCATTACTGAGGCCTCCGCTTGTCCACTGGTATGCAGAGATGCCAAAGAAATAGTAAAATGCCAGTGAATCGCGGACAATTACCAGATAATCACCGGGATTCATGCTGACATCATAAAAAGTATATGTTATGCCGTTGGTGAAACTGTAATTTTCAAGGTCAACTAAAGAATTGCTGATGTTATATAATTCAATAAATTCTATTGAAGAAAGGCTGTCATCTCCCGGGGGATTATACATTATTTCGGTAATTAAAATACCATATTGATGAATATATCCGTAAATGATTTCGAGGCTTTGCTGGGCAATCATGGTGTTGGCATTGACGGTAGTATCAGAAATATTGCTGATAGTCAGGGTGTCTTTTACTCCATTTGTCAGAGGATTCCCAAGTTCAAGAGAAACTGTGTCAAGGGAAGCTGAGCGGACAGCAGATGTAATTGTACCGAGCCCTGTATAATTTACAACATTTTCGGCACTGTTGCTTACAGGTTCGCTGAATACGACTTTAACTTCCGATAAGCCGGCAGCAAAAGCATCTTTGACATAAGGAGGGATGGTGTCAACATCTGGTGTCAGGCACCCTGTTCCCGGTGTTGCAAGCACTGCTGCATTATTAAATATCCCTGCAAATTCAGTGGAAGCAGTCCAGCTGGCAGGATTATAATTGTCATTGTTTGGATCGCATAAGGTTAATGACGGGCCTTCTCCGTCAGCATCCAGAGGCCATGGGGGTGTGTCACTGTAACGGACAGAATCAAGTACAGTTCCCAGATTGTTTTTTAGTACTATTAATTCTCCTGAATTACTGAGTTTCCCGGTGCTCCATTGTAATGCTCTTTTTCCGAAAACTTTATGAAATACAGATGAATCGTAAGCTACTACGATATATTCTCCGGGATTAAAGGCCTTGCTCGGAAATGTAAAATCAATACCTTTTGTAAACTGATAACCCAGAACATTAACAGGAGAAATTCCTTTATTATATATTTCTATGAATTCCAGACTGTCTGCATCATCAGACGGATTATACATTATCTCGGTAATAACTATGTTTGACTGGGCACTGCTGATAATATACAGAAATAATGAAACTGTCAATGTTATTGAAAATTTAATAATATCCAGACATTTCCTTCTCATATATGATGTTTTAATTAATCAAATGTACTAAAAAATAAATTATTTCAAAAAAAATTAACCTGATTAATTCATAAACTTAGTGATTTCTTTGTGTCTTAGAGTCTTAGTGGCAGGAAAAATTATCGCCACTAACCTGCCCGCCATCAACCTGGGGCTAACTGGCAGGTGGGGACACAAAGGTACTAAGTTTCACAAAGATACATCAAAAATATATGCACTTTATGAATTAATCAGGTTGATAGAATTAACATTTGTTAATAAAATATGAGAGTCAAAAAATGAAATAAACATTTTATAAATTAATTTAGCTTTCAGAATAAATATCAACGAAAAATACTTATGGTTTTATTTTATAATTCAGACAGGAAATATTATGCTGTCAGCATTGATAAAAACCCGGATAAATCTGACCTCAATAAACTAAAATGGCTTTTCGGCAATGCTGAACTGGTAGATAAGCAAACCATAGAGGGATATTTTACGGGCCCGAGAAAAGAAATGGTGACTCCCTGGAGCACTAATGCAGTTGAAATAACCCAGAACATGTGTATTTCAGGAATTGAAAGAATAGAAGAATTTATCCGTGTGGAAAGCCCTGATGCTGAATATGACCCTATGCTCCAGAATTTATTTGAAAATCTTACTCAGGATATCTTTAAGGTGAACAAACAGCCGGAGCCTGTAAAATATATTGATGACATAAATAAATATAATGAAGATGAAGGTCTGGCTTTGAGTGAAGAGGAGATAGAATATTTGAACAGTATCAGCAGAAAGTTGACCAGAAAGCTCACAGACAGCGAAGTATATGGTTTTGCACAGGCTAATTCCGAACACTGCCGCCATAAAATATTCAACGGGGAATTTGTAATTGACGGGAAAAAGAAAGAATATTCTCTGTTCGATCTTATCAGAAAAACCTCAAAAGATAATCCCAACAAACTTGTCTCTGCATATAAAGATAATGTTGCATTTGTTAAAGGTCCGGTAATAGAGCAGTTTGCACCCGAAACCCAGGACAAGGCTGATTTTTTTGAAACAACAGAGATAGAAACAGTTTTGTCATTAAAAGCAGAAACCCATAATTTTCCTACAACTGTAGAGCCTTTCAATGGGGCATCAACGGGAACAGGGGGAGAGATAAGAGACCGGATGGCCGGAGGAAAAGCAAGCATTCCCCTGGCAGGAACTGCAGTCTATATGACGTCTTACCCGAGAACTGTAACAACTCATTTCTGGGCAAGAAAGATAAAACCGAGAAAGTGGCTGTATAAGACACCTGAAGAGATACTGATAAAAGCGTCAAACGGGGCAAGCGACTTCGGTAATAAATTCGGGCAGCCTCTTATATGCGGAAGCGTGCTTACTTTCGAACATTATGAAAAAGAAAAAATGTATGGTTATGATAAAGTTGTAATGCTTGCCGGCGGAATAGGATTCGGAAAACACAGCGACTGCTTCAAGGAAAAACCGCAGAAAGGTGATAAGATTGTAGTTACGGGCGGTGATAATTACAGGATAGGAATGGGAGGGGGTGCTGTTTCATCTGTTTCAACAGGGCAATACGGAAATACTATTGAATTAAATGCTGTCCAGCGTGCTAACCCTGAAATGCAGAAGCGCATATATAATGTCATACGTGCTTTGGCTGAATCAAAATCTAACCCTGTAGTATCCATACATGACCACGGTGCGGGAGGGCATTTTAATTCCTTATCGGAACTTGTTGAAAGTACCGGCGGAGTTGTCAACATTGACAAACTTCCTGTAGGGGATAAGACATTATCTGCAAAAGAAATTATCGGTAACGAATCGCAGGAAAGAATGGGGCTTATCCTGAAAGAGAAAGATCTGGATACTGTAAAAACTATATCGGAAAGGGAACGTGCTCCAATGTATGTGGCAGGTGAGGTTACAGGCGATATGAAACTGATATTCAGGGATGGTAAAGGCAGCAATCCAATAGATATGAATGTTGAAGACCTGTTTGGCAAGCCGCCTAAGACAGTGATGAGAGATGAAAATGTTGCCAGCAGTTTCGAAGATGCGGCATATAACCTTGCAAATTTTGACGATTACCTTGAATCTGTATTGCAGCTTGAGTCCGTTGCCTGTAAGGACTGGCTTACAAATAAAGTTGACCGTTCCGTGACGGGCAAGATTGCATTACAGCAGTGCGCAGGGACAATACAATTGCCTTTAAATAATCTTGGCGTTACTGCACTTGATTATAAAAATAATAAAGGTATTGCCGTAGCAATAGGGCATGCCCCTGTAAGTTCTCTTATTGACCCTGAAAAAGGAGCGGTGCTTTCCGTTGCGGAAGCCCTTACTAATATTATGTGGGCACCGATTGAAGGTGGTATGAGCGGGGTTTCATTAAGTGCCAACTGGATGTGGCCTGCAAAAAACAAAGGGGAAGATGCCAGATTGTATAAAGCCGTTGAAGCAGTCAGCGATTTCGCCTGTGAACTCGGAATAAACATTCCTACGGGAAAAGATTCTTTGTCAATGACACAGAAATATCCTGACGGTACAACAGTTTATTCTCCGGGAACAGTCATTATCTCAGCTGTTGCAGAAGTTGAAAATATAAGGCAGGCTGTCACACCTGTGCTTAAGAGCAATTTCAATTCAATGATAATTTATATTGACCTGTCGCGTGATGATTATAAACTGGGCGGCAGTTCTTTCTTTCAGACACAGGGAAAAGTTGGCAAAGATACTCCGACTGTCAGAAATACGCAGTATTTCAAAGAAGCTTTTAATGTGATACAGAATCTTATCAGAAAAGATAAGATCCTTGCAGGACACGACATTTCTTCCGGCGGACTTATTGTTGCACTGCTTGAAATGTGTTTTGCCAATCCTGAAGTAGGCATGGACATTAACCTTTCCAACATAGCTGAAACAGATATAACCAAATTGTTGTTCTGCGAAAATACCGGTATAATAATTCAGACTGATGATGCAAAATCAGTTGTTGATGCACTCGGAAAAAGGAGAATTAAACATCATATTATAGGAAGGCCGATAGAAGGCCGCAATCTGAAAATCATCAAGCATGTTGATCATGAATACTTCGATATAGATTTGCTGAGGGATATATGGTTCAAAACATCTTACCTGATGGATAAGCAACAGAGCGGAAAAGAGCTGGCACTGGAAAGATTCAGAAATTACAAAAGACAGGAATTGAAATTTAAATTTAACAAGGATTTCACTGGAAAACCGGCATCATATAAAATAGATTTTGACAGGACAAACCACTCAGGAGTAAAAGCAGCTATTATACGTGAAAAAGGTGTTAACGGTGACAGAGAGATGGCATATTCCATGTACCTGGCAGGGTTTGACGTAAAAGATATCCACATGACAGACCTCATCTCAGGGAGGGAAACCCTTGAAGATATTAATTTTATTGTATTTGTGGGAGGTTTCTCAAATTCTGACGTGCTTGGTTCTGCAAAAGGATGGGCAGGGGCTTTTCTTTACAATGAAAAAGCTAAAAAAGCTCTGGATAATTTTTATAAGAGAAAAGATACTTTAAGCCTTGGCGTCTGCAACGGCTGCCAGCTGATGATGGAATTAGGACTTATTTACCCGGAGCATGAGGAAAAGCCGAAAATGATATTCAATAACTCTCATAAATTTGAATCGGCTTTTATAAATGTTGATATCAAAAATAACAAGTCTGTCATGCTGAGTTCTCTCTCCGGTTCAAGGCTTGGCATCTGGGTGGCTCACGGGGAAGGGAAATTTAAGTTCCCATATAATGAAAACAGGTATAATGTACCCATAAAATACAGTTACAATGAATACCCCGGAAATCCCAACGGGTCGGATTTTTCTGTTGCCGCTATCGTTTCAGATGACGGAAGGCACCTGGCTATGATGCCTCATCTTGAAAGGGCAATACTGCCATGGCAATGGGCTGAATATCCTGAAAACAGAAAAAGCGATGTGGTAACACCATGGATTGAAGCTTTTGTTAATGCTAGGGAATGGATTAATCAATGAGCAATGAACAATGAACAATTATCATTGAACAATTAGGGATTAAGAAAAAATAATATGAACAAGTCCGAAGGACTTTAATATAAATAACAGGGATTTAAAAAACAGGTGAA
>CAZSJF010000113.1:605-2457 GCA_964606705.1 uncultured Bacteroidales bacterium | reverse complement strand
ATAAATGATCTGTGAAAATCTGTGTTAATCTTGTGGTGCAAAAAAAAATTCACCACAGATTTACACAGATAAACACAGAAAAAATAAAATTATATTTGGTTTGAATTTCATGATGTCTATAATTATTATCTATTTTTATCATAATCATCTGTGTTCTGTTTTTATTGTTTCCTATAGTTGCCTGAAAAAAAAAGAGCCATCTCCCGTTTAAAGGAGCGGCTCTTCGAAGCTGAAATAAACGGAAACTATCTACTTCAGTATTTTCAGCATTTTCTGGTCTTTACCAGTGAGTATCTGAACAATATATAATCCGGAGCTTAGATCGGATGTATTCAGCGTCAGTAGTTGCATTCCGCTTGTGCAGCTGCCCTGAATATTTTCAACAACCTGACCCATTGAATTAAAGATGTTCACTGTTACAGTTGCATTTTTAGCCATGTTGAACGAAATATACAACTCATCTTTTACAGGATTTGGATATGCCTTACAGCCTTCTATTGTATTAACGGGTTCATTAATTTCCTGGAAAAAAGCAGGATCAATGTGGATATTATCTGAAAGATGTTTCAGGGCTTTCTTTTTATTGCATTCGATTTCCAGTATTGCTACATAACAACCTGCTGTGTCAAACTGGTACAGTTCTGTCAGATATCCTACAAAACTTGTATCTGTTGTGGAAAGCAATATCCATGTTATTTCCACTGTGCTGTCGGTAGGGAAGTTAAAACTGTAAATATATCCTTCATCCGGTTCAACATCAAAGCATGTATCTATAGGATTAGAGAAAAGTTCAATTAAAGTATCATTGCATTCCCATGGAATCTGATCGCAGAGAACTTCAAAGGTAGCAGTAGTCTGACAGGTATTACTATCAGTTACTGTTACATGATAATATCCTGCTGATAAACCTGATATATTTTGTGTAGTGGCTCCGTTGCTCCAGCTATATGTGTAAGGAGTAGCTCCATTATAAACTTCAATATTTATTGCTCCATCGGAAGCAGCGACTGTGGATTCGTTGGTGATGGATGTGGCGGTTGCATACATATTATCACAAATAGTAAGCATTTCTGTCACTGATCTTTTCCATACGCCATTATCCCAAGTTCCTGCATACATAATATCACTGTTTATCATTAATGATCGTATCCATATACCTGAATAGCCTTTCCATATATCTGAAAAACCTTGGCTAATATTTATCCAATTTATTCCATTATTTTTTGACAAAAATATACCATCAGTAGTCCCAGCAAAAATATTTGTGCCTTGTATTATTAACGAGGTGACACTGTTATTTGCCAAGCCTATAGAAGACCAATTTTGTCCATTATCTGTTGATAAATAAACACCTACTCCTGTACCAGCAAAAATATTATTTCCGTTTGTAGTAATACAACTAAAACCTATGCCCATTGGCAATCCATTAGTAATTGGCATCCAACTTATGCCATTATTAGTTGATAAAAATATAGTATCATTTCCACCCTGAATATCCAATGCGAAAATATTATTTTCACTTATTGCAATATCTTCAATATACTTATCTTCTAGACCTATTTTATTCCAATTTTGTCCATTGTTTGTTGACAAATATATGCTTTCAGGAGTGCCCGCAAAAATATTGTTTCCATTTATTGCTAAACAAAAAATCCAATCACTTTCTATATTTACTGTATCCCAATTTTGCCCATTATTTGTTGATAAAAATATACCACCACCATTAGTGCCTGCAAAAATATTATTTTCACTTGCAACTAATGATGATATAGGAAAAATATTATTTTCAGGATAAACATCCATAAATGGATTTTTCAAACCATTAACAAACAACCCAAACACACCCAACACA
>CAZSJF010000113.1:0-595 GCA_964606705.1 uncultured Bacteroidales bacterium | reverse complement strand
GTGTTGGGTGTGTTTGGGTGTGTGGTGCAAATTGGTCTCCAAAAAATACCGTTACGAGTAGATGTAAAAACATTCGAACCATTTTGTGCTAATGAATTAATAGTAGTATAAATTAAGCCTGTATTTATTGGAGACCAATTTTGACCAGTATCCGTTGATAAAAATATCCCCCCTATTGTTCCAGCATAAATATTTGTGCCACTTATAGCTAATGATGTAACCCAAGAAGTTGTTAAGCCATTATTAATCGTGTCCCAGTATGCACCATTATTTGTTGTTAAAAATGTACTTCCAAATGCATTTCCTGCAAAAATATTGTTTCCCATTGCTGCTATTGCTGTTATACTACCATGAACATAACCTGGATCACTATCACCATTTATTTCTGACCAGCTCTGCCCATTATCTGTTGACATAAATACTCCTTCATAAGCTCCTGCATAAACAGTTGAGTCAGTAACACAAAATGAAGAAGTACCATAAGGATAATACGGATAAGAAATAGTGCCAGATTGTGTCCAGGAGAATGTATTAATTTTTGAAAAAAAGACACCATCCCCAGCTGTTCCAGCCATAACAATTGTATCACTTATTG
>CAZSJF010000112.1:0-8384 GCA_964606705.1 uncultured Bacteroidales bacterium | reverse complement strand
ATTTATCTTACCTATTTCATCGAGATACAAAGGTAGCATCAGGGCTATATTGTAATTTTTCTCAGGCCTGGGTTTTTTACAATCATAACATGATGTATCTGCCACCTGCAGAGAATCATATTTATCAACTGTTTCTACAGTATTCTTCCTGTGTTTATCTATAGATGCGGAAATTTTTTCTGCTTTTAATTTTTCCCTTTTATCTTTTGCAGGTATCTCCAAAACAGTACCTGCTTTTACTGTGTCTTTTACATCAGGATTGAAAAGCAATATATCATTTACACTTATATCATATTGCTTGGAAATGCTGTAAAGGGTTTCATTATTTTTAACTTTATAGGTGATAAAATTTTGATCCTTATCCGATTTTTTCTCAACAGGGATTTTCAACTCCTGATCAGCCTTAAGGCCTTCCTTTACCTGAGGATTCTCGGATATTATTTCATCTATACCAACAGAATATACTTTTGATATAGAATATAATGTCTGGCCTTTTTCAACTTTGTGTATGTAATAACTTTTACCAGCAATCTTTTCTATTCTTTCGGATTTTTGAGGTACAGAAGACCCTTGTGCTATCGAGTCCTGAGTATATAAGGATAAAAACAGGAATATCAGGAAATATAAACTTTTCAATTTAATATTTTTTTACAAAATTATATAAATTGATATAACAAAACTATTATTTAATCTATATTTTTTTTATTATTGCAATATATTATTTGATTCTTATGAGGAAGATTTTTTTGCTGACGGTATTTATATCCTTTATTTGTCCTTTTTCAGAAGCACAGAATCCTAAAAATATCATTCTGTTTATAGGTGACGGCATGGGCTATAATCAGATTCAGGCATGTAATTACTATTATGGTGTTAAAAAGCAGAAATATCAGAAATTTGACGTAAAACTATGGGTAAGCACATATCCGTACGGGTGGTTTTACAATACGGATTCAGTATGGTCGGATAATGGATTCCTATTTCTTACAAAAAAATATACTGATTCAGCTCCGGCAGCAACGGCAATGGCTACAGGGCATAAAACCAATGATGCTGTCATCGGCCTAGACAGTTCAAATTCAATACCAGCAAACGGAAATATTGCAGAATATGCTAAAAAATATGAAAAATCTGTCGGTATTATCACAACTGTCCCTTTCGACCATGCCACACCTGCAGCTTTTGCAAGTTATACCAAAAGCAGGAATAATTTTTTTGACATTGCTTACCAGATGCTTGTAAAATCCAGAGTCGATGTTATCAGGGGCAGCGGCAATCCAGAATGGGATGATAAAGGCAATAAGAATGATACTATATGTAAATATTATTTTCCTCATGACTTGTGGAATGCCGTGAAAAATGACTCTGTGAACCTGCCATACTGGGGTACTTATATGCCTCTGCAAAGTTGTGATGATGACACTATCCCCGATCCATGGTTCCTTATACAGAAAAAACAGGAATTTAAAGATCTGGCTGAGGGAAGACTATCAAAGAAAAGGATCTTAGGGATACAACAGGTTTGTGAAACTTTGAGATATGACAGTACTGGTGACAATAAAAAATCTGACATTTTGCCTTCCCTGTCATTAATGAGCATTGCAGCATTAAATGTACTAAAAGGCAATAATAAAGGTTTCCTGATGATCGTTGAAGGAGGAATAATAGACTGGGCATGCCATAGCGGAAATAAATACGGAATGATCAAAGAAGTTAATGGCTTAAATAATGCTGTGGACTCAGTATTAAAGTGGCTGAAAAAAGAAAACCTATTAAAAGAAACATTGATTATTGTCACTGCTGACCATGAAACAGGCTTTCTGACAGGAGCCGACTTTGATAAAACCAAACCTCTTGATTTAAAATCTTTATCATTAAAAGGTAAAGGCAAAGGCAAAGGAAATATACCTGACATGAAATTTAACAGCCAGGTTTCAGAAAAATCCAGTTTTAACACTCATACAAACCAGCTTGTCCCTATTTATGCTAAAGGGCCCGGCAGTAAACTGTTTTATAACTATGCAAATGAGAAAGATAAAGTACGCGGGAAATATCTGCAGAATAATGAAATAGGGTTGGCAATATTTAAACTGCTGACACCATAAGATGTTAAAATCTTACCTGAATTTTAATCCAATCCCATAGTAACCACTTCAGCAATATCTTTTATCGGTATATCTGCATTGCGGTTAAATGTTTTTTTGCACAGCGGGCATGCCGTTACCAGCATATCCGGATTATACTTTGTATAATACTGAAATGCCTTTTTATTAAGCATTTTTTTCTCATTATTGTCAAGCATAATATTTCCAAGACTTCCCCCGCAGCATAATGCATTTTCCCTGTCATAAGGGGTTTTTATTAACTCAACTGCATGATTAAGGATTTCACGTGGTTCATTGTAAATTTTAGTCCCTCTTCCCAATTCGCAAGGGTCATGATATACAGCTTTAACATTTCTTTTTGCAAGTTTAATTTTTTCTGTACGTATCAGATCGGATATAAATTCCGAATGGTGCATAACTTTTAAAGGAATATTATATTCTTCTTTAAAAACCCTGTAACAAATAGGACAACTTGTGAGCAATATATCTGCTTTGGTTTTTAATATCTGCTGTTTGTTAAAATCAATCAATTTTTCTGCGGCTTCATCATTCCCAAGTGTCATAAGAGGCCTGCCGCAGCATACCCCGCCTGTTTCATCTATAAAAGTATAATCTATCCCTGATATATCAAGTATTTTAAGCATAGATTTGATTATTGACGGGGTAAGATGCGACATACACCCCGCAAAATATGCTATTTTGGATGTCTTTACTTCTTTTAATTTTAAATATGTATAGTTTGTATCACCTGAAATAAAATTCTTACGTTGGGTGATGCGGAGACCGTTTGTATTGATAGCCACAGGGCAGAATTCCTGGCATCTCCCGCAAATAAGACAATCAAAAGCTTTGTCTGCCTTAACCTTGTTGGCACGTATATTGCTAATAAAATATACAGATGAGGAATTTACATGGTCAATATCACCAGCCAGCTGGCATTTGTCAATACATACACCGCATCTCGGACAGGAATATACTTCTATTTCAGAGAAAGTTGTATAGTCCTTATCTGTTTTTATCCCGAACCTTCTGAAAAAGATGAGTACTACTTCAGTGAAAATATGTATATACCTGGAATACGGCATGGCAAAAAGAAATGTTCCCACGGCAAACGAATAAAGCCACCAGCTTGTATATTCAAAATATTCAACATGTATAACATTTGCTGCAAGAAAACCTCCCAGTGAATTCGTCAGAAAGCCTCCGTTATGATATAATCCTGCTGTAAAACTTTCTGCAAGCAACCTTAACGGGAA
Organism: uncultured Bacteroidales bacterium; assembly: GCA_964606705.1. Classification (GTDB taxonomy): domain Bacteria; phylum Bacteroidota; class Bacteroidia; order Bacteroidales; family CAZSJF01; genus CAZSJF01. Next base: position 5,023 of record CAZSJF010000112.1, on the reverse strand, counting down.
GATAAACCACAGGGAAGTCATTGCTATCCTGTCAAACAGTTTTAACCTGGTGGTTTTTTTCATCCCGAATAATCTTGAATATAACCGTTTGAAATAAGCCAGAGCTACCCCTGAAAGAACAAATACCAGGAAGAAATCCATAAAGAAATTAAAATATTTACTGTAAGGATGAGGGGTATTATGTTCAAAAAACTTAAGAAATATAGGTTCCCACGGCATATTAAGTGCTGATTTGCTGTACAACTTGGATTCCACAGCTCCCCCCACTATCAGTAAAAACCAGCCAAAGGCTATACTCATGTGCATATATCCCAGCACCTTGTTTACTCTGAATATGCGGCGGTGCAGAAGGCTTTCGGATATAACTTCGTTTATTGCATAAAAGAATCTTTTAGAAAACAAACCTTTTACTATCAACTTTCTGTCATATAACGGCAGGTGCTTTATCCATTCAAAAGCCCTTACCCCGAAAATGATAAGGAATGTATACAGCCCTATAGCAAAGGGTAAAACAAATATGTTAAAGTTGTTCATTCTGTTTTATTTTGTTTATGCCTTCTTTCATTATAAGCAATACATTACGGGTATTAACACCACGCGGGCAGACAAGTTCGCATTTACCACAGAACATGCACTTATTGACATGTTTTTTTATCTCGTCAATTTCTCCCCTGAGAAGAAATATATTAAGAAGCCTTATATTATAAAATTCCGTAAGATTGCCTGTTGTACACGTAGCTGTACATGCCCCGCAGGAAATACAAAGGCTGTATGACGGCACATATTTCTTAATATAATTGCTTATCCTGCGGTCATTCTTGTCAAAATCAATCTGTCTGTCTTTATTTATATTGTAACCGAATTCAATCATATAGTAAATATCGTTTGATGTTTGTTTATTTTTTTATTCTGCCTAAATAATCTGATATTTTATCAGCTACAGCGCGGGCATCAGTAAAGGTGTCAGAGATAGTCTTTGGTCCTTTACAAGTACCTGCAAGAAATACTCCTTCCACATTTGATATATTTGTTTTTATATGTTCATCGGCAATATCTAGGAACCCTTCATCATTAACTGAAATGTCAAGCAGTTCTGCCATTTCTTTAGTACCGTCAGATGGTACAATCCCAACCATAAGTACCAGAAGGTCTAATTTCATTTTCAATGGCCTTCCTGCAAGGGTATCTTCTACTTTTATAAGAATGCTTCCATCCTGATTTTCGCATGCTTCAGAAAGCCTTCCGCGTATATAGTTTACATTATAATCAGCCTGTGATTTTCTGTAAAGTTCTTCATATTGCAAACCGAACATTCTCATATCCATGTAAAAACAAAATACTTCTGTGCGGGGCATTTTTTCCTTTATGCTTATTGCCTGTTTCACGGCTGTAACACAGCAGACCTGCGAACAGTATGTATTGCCGACTTTTTCATCACGGCTGCCCACACAATGTACAAATCCTATTCTTGAAGGCTCTTTCCCCTGACTTGTAAGTATTTTTTCTTCTGAAGCAAATTTCTTTTCCAGTTCAACAGAGGTTATAACATTATCATAAATGCCATATCCATATTCTTCTTTTACGCTTGCGTTGAATGTATCAAACCCCGTAGTAATAAGTATTGCATCAGCATTGTACTCTTTACCATCTGACAGTTTAACAGAAAAAGCATTGTTTTGTTTCTTAATACTTTTTACAGTTGTATTGCAAAGGGGTATAATATTATTCTTTTTAATATTTTCTTTCAGATAATCCATAACTTCATGGGCAGGCCTTTTTGAGACGAACAGTTTATCCCATTTTTTCAGGTTACCGCCTGGTTCGTTTTCTTTTTCAACAAGAATTACATCATATCCCATTTCTGAAAGCACGCATGCAGATTCTGCTCCTGCAATTCCCGCTCCTATTATTAATACTTTTTTCTTCATATTTATTTTTCTAATAAAATTTTAAAACATTAGGTTTTTCGGGCTGTCCCATCACTTCACCTTTTATGTTTTTATACTTGTCTTCGAGTTTATATGATATTCCCATTTTATCCATCAGCGGCTCAACTGCAACCTGGTGCATCTGCAATCCAAGGTCCCACGGATTATATCCAAGTATCAATCCGGCCATTTCTTCGTATGTAAGCACAGGAATACCATGATTATCTTTTCCATAAGTTTTGCCTTCCATTTCACTTATAACATATTGCCACCTGTCAAGAAAATAAGGACATCCGGGACAGTTGGTAACGATAAAATCAGGTTCATAAGGCTCCATTGATTCAAATTTCTTTTTGGTACAGGCAACGGAAAAACCGCGGTTAGCCTTTATAAAATACTGCCTGAAACCAAATCCGCAGCAATGTCTTCTTTCAGGATAGTCAACAACTTCTCCGCCCCAATCTTCAATCATTCCAACAAGAACATGAGGAAATTCAGCCCCACCGACACCTCTGTGAGGAAACATTTTTGAATAATGGCATCCTATATGTTCGACAACACGAAGTTTTTTTCCTGTATTAACATTTACAAGTTTATATTTTGCCTTTTCGAAAATTTCTTTGCGGAACTTGTAAATTATGTCAGAAGAATGTGCAAGGTTTGCTGGCTTTTTAAATTCCCTGCCGGTTGCTTTTTTCAGGAAATCCCTTGCTTTTTCTTCCATGTCGGGAAATTTTTCCCATGTTTCCAGTATTTCACTGTACAATCCGAATGAAGTGATACAAGATGTAACAATATTTTCATACCTTGCTTCTGTCATCAGGGAAAAGATCCTTGACACAACAGTCATAGAAGTTTCAAAGGATACTATATCCGTATGATGCCCAATACCTGTGCATGTTGTATGCCTCTTATCTTCAAAAATATTTTTGCTTAATTCCTGTTTTAAAATTTTAAGAAAAGTAGCCTCTGAACCCGGGAACAGATTCTGCCTTATACAGCTTCTTGCATAAAAATAGCGGTCTTCAGCAATTTCTTTCTGGTAATTATCCCATATTTTTATTTTACCTTCGTATTTCATTCGCGTGTATGTGTTTGAGAATCTTCCGTAAATATTTTTCTGAAATAACCGTCACTGGTACCTTTCCCTGTATATTCAAGGCCCAATTCCGAAGCCTTTTCTTTTGAACATTTTTCTATCGTGTCAAATTGTTCTGTAGCACCGGTAACATCAAATATATTTTTTATTTCTTTGAGGGTTTCATCATCCATTTTACGTAATATACCGGGCCCGTCCTTTCTGTAATTGGCGCTGAGGCGGTCAAACATCTCCGGTATATGTTTATGCACAAACTTCCACATAGGCCCCTGCTCTGGAAATGTTTCTATATTCATGTGGTCAACATGCACGCAATAACCTTCATTAAGTATTGTCTCACCTATCATCCTTTTTAATGCAAGCTGCTGTCTTCCTTTTTCAGACTTAACAAAATTTCCTGTTTCCTGTGATAAATGCCTTAAAGCAATTATCACCATACCGGGAGCATTTCCTCTTGGGCAACGTGTGCGGCATGACATGCATTCCCCGCAATACCATATTTCCTCTCCACGGATCAATTCCAATATACGGTCATCATTTCTTAACTGAACAATATCAATAATAGCACGCGGGTCATAGTTATAAAATTCGGCAGCAGGACATATTGCAGTGCAGGTACCACAATTAATACATGCTTTTAAACCTTCTTTAAAATGTATATCCTCATATAGTAAGTCAAATAATTCGCCCATAAATCCGGTATAAACTTAATTTATGTCAAAGTTATACATAAAATTAATCAGGATTATGTTTTTCATATGTAATATTATATACCAAAGTATTAAATTTTTCATATTTTTGTATAAAATATTTAATTATGATACAAAAACGGGCACATAAAATAGACTGCGAAAAATGTATTTTCAAGACATTAAGCTGCCATTACCTTAAAGAGGAAGAGTTTGAATTAATAAGACGTACATCTATTCCTTTACAGTTTAAAAAAGGTGAAATTATTGTTAAGCAAGGTGCTAAATCCACACATCTTATATTTCTTCATAAAGGAGTGGCAAAATTCAATTATGAAAATGAGGCAGGAAAAAACGTTATTCTGACCATTGTAACAGGCCCTAAGCTTATAGGCGGTGCTAATATGTTTTTCAAAGAAATAAACATATTTTCTCTTGTAGCTGTTGAGGATTGCGACATATGCATGATAGATGCAAGAGTATTCAAAAACAAGATAGTGGAGCATGGCAAACTTATGCTTTTGATGTTTGAGATGGCAACCGATATGTTTCAGGCTTCTATTTTCAACTTCATCAGCCTGGCTCATAAGCATGTAAACGGCAGGATTGCCGATATACTGATATACCTTTCAGAGCATGTTTACAAAAACAATGAATTTGAACTTACGTTAACAAGAAAAGAAATCTCTGAATTTGCCTCATGCTCACATGAAAATGTGATAACCACTTTGTCAAGGCTGAACAAAGAAGGCGTAATTGCTGTCACAGGCAAAAAGATAAAAATAAAGAATGTCAAAAAGCTTTATGAGATAAGCAAGCATTGCTAGTAATTAATGATAGATATTAGTGAAACCTAAGGATTAATCATTATTGATTATATATCTTTTCCCTTTTCTGAAAGTCTTCACCTGTTTCATAAAAAGGTGTACATAGTCTTTTAAATATTCGATATTACTATTACCGGAATTTAAAACAACTACAGCAACTGAAAACACAGAGATATTTTGCTGATGATATATGTTTTTATCAACAGTAAGAAATATGTCGAATTTTTCGTCTGATGCTTTTTTAAGCAACTCTCCGTTTTTAAAGCCAACACATCCGATTTGTTTTACAGTTTTAACAGTATGCCCTGCTAATAACGGTATTACCTTTTTTGTAACACATTCATCAAGCAAAATTTTCATTTAGTATTTGTGTTGATGAGGTTAATAATTTATTTGTTACATATAGAATTTTGATAACCTGTTTCTTCTTTATTGTTTCAAAATTCTATATGACAAACCAACCCAAACACACCCAACACA
>CAZSJF010000111.1:7489-8426 GCA_964606705.1 uncultured Bacteroidales bacterium | reverse complement strand
TGTGTTGGGTGTGTTTGGGGTTTTTGTGCCTTTATAAAAAGTGGAGTTGGAGGGACTCGAACCCTCGTCCAAACAAGTAGCAAAAATGCTTTCTACACGCTTAGCTTTTGCTTGGTTGTCGGAAACTGACAGGTGAAAAGCGAACCAATCAATTTCTTATCTCCGGTTAAATTTCATTCAGATATCGGAAAGTCTATCTGAACTATCCCAACTTCTTCTGATGCCTCATAGGAAATTAGTGTTGAGAAGACTCTTTCCAAGAAGCAATCGGCTTCTAATTCCTAGAATTAGGCAGCCAATGCGAAGTTATTTTCGCCATTTATTTATTGTGAGAATTGAGTTTAACGGGCCATATTCACAACGCCCGGCATGCTTACAAATCCACTATCCCTGCTGTCAAAACCGGTCAACCCCAGTAATAGTAATGCAAATATAGTCAATTAACACAAACCAGCAAATCATTAAATATATACATTGAGCCTCTCATGGGATTTGAACCCACGGCCTGCTCATTACGAATGAGCTGCTCTACCGCTGAGCTAAAGAGGCATCAATAATTTTATAGATATTATTTTTTTAAACCACAGGGTAAAATTAGTAAATTTCAATAGCGTCCTAAATAAATTAATAAATAATTCTACAAATCAAGCAATGTAATAGTTTTAAATGATATTTAATTTTGAAAGATTATTCTTTAACCTTGCCACGAAGACTCTAAGGCACAAAGGCAACACAAAGATTATTTTATTGAGATGCAATTTTTTGTGAATCTTAGAGTCTTTGTGTCTTAGTGGCATGAAAATATTTAGAACGCTATTGAGTAAATTTTAAAAATTATAATCAGGTTTATATATAAGATTTTACAATCCGGATTTGATTTATGCATATTCTTAGTTTTATTAAATTTTTTTTTTATTTTTGCAAAAAAAAATCTTAT
>CAZSJF010000111.1:0-7479 GCA_964606705.1 uncultured Bacteroidales bacterium | reverse complement strand
GCCCCTGTTGCAGTTTAAAAATTATATCTCGCGTGATAGTCGTCCATATAATTTTTAAACTGCAACAGGGGCTTATATTTTAACCTCTGTTGAATATGGAGGATTGAAGTATGATAACTTATCTGAAAAATGAAGCAGGTTTCCGTTGTATAGGTAACTGGGAGAGCAAGTGCTGGGTAAAGGTTGAATGCCCGACAAAAGAAGAAATAGAATTTATCACCAAAAACTATAATGTCCCGCTTGATTTTTTACAGGACATTTCTGATATAGACGAACAGCCGCGTATTGAAGATGAAAACGGTTGGCACCTTATAATCATCCGTATCCCCCATAAGTTTATTGATAACGACATTCCATATATCACATTACCGTTGGGTATTCTTTATTCAGATGATACCATCATCACGATATGTTACTTTTCCACTATGATGTTGAATGATTTTATTGATTTTACCGTACGGAAAAAGATAAATATAAAAAGTCATTTTGACTTTATATTAAAGATACTGCTTTCCTCTACTATGTGGTACATCCGTTTTCTTAAAGAATTAAACCAGCAGATAAATATTGCAGAAAAAAAACTTGAAAGGGCGGTGAAAAACGAAGAGTTGCATACTCTCTTAAAAATAGAGAAATGCCTTGTGTTGTTTATTACTTCTCTGGAATCAAATGATACATTGTTATCCAAATTTAAAAAGCAGACCGTTTATTCGGAAATTTATGATGAGGATCAGGTTGAAGACCTTGAAATAGAAATGAAACAGGCAGTTGCAACAGCAAGGGTTTACAGCGACATTCTCAGCGGGCTCATGGATGCATTCGCATCAGTAATATCCAACAACCTGAACGTGATAATGAAGAAACTTACAACCATCTCTATCATATTAATGATACCTACATTGATTGCAAGCATTTTTGGTATGAATGTCCCTAATTTTCTTGAAACAAACAATGTCAGCTTTATTTTAATTATATCCGTATCATTTATTATTTCCATACTTGGATTACTTATTTTAAAAATGCGTGACTGGTTTTGATTTTTTTATTAAATTTGCAGCATATCTGAATTATTAACAATTAAAAAATACTGCTATGAAAAAACTGATTTATTACGTAATGGCATTAATGTTTTGTGCCGTAGTTATCAATGCATGTGATGAAAATGATAATGATGACGACGATCAAAACAGTACTTCAAATTACAAACAAGCTCTTATTACACACCACGGCTTTGATTTTTCAGCAGGTGTATGGGATACAACAAGCTGGCCGAACAACAGTAATGATGGAGAAATTATTAACTGGAACCCTAATTATAATGATACAACTTACCCTGCGATGGATATATATGTGTGGTTCAGGAATGAATCCCTTGATACTGTAACATATAAGAACCAGTATAAAGACATGGGTGTTGTTGATATAGCGACGATACTTTCTTTCAGCAGCAGCTGGGATACTACATTTATTCCGCTTATGCCCGGGCATGTGATTGTTGCAAAATGCAGGGACGGATATGTGAAGTTCAGTGTTACTTCTGCTGACACTTCAAACTTCTGGTCTGCAAACGTAAGATATCTGTACTCAGCAACTGCAAGCTGGACAGAATAAAATTGGTCATAGCTCAAATTAGTTGAAGTATAAATTATTGCCTGCAACTTACGGGTTAACCCGTAAGTTCATCAACATATTTATCACTCTATCATAAAATTTATTGAGATAGTTTCAGTATTTCAGCAGAGTTGTGTTTAATTCTGCAGTAGTATTTTCTTTGTTACTTTTTTATCATTGTTGTAAACAGTAAACATGTATATTCCATCGCTTAAGTGGCTTAAATTGTAAGACATCAAATTGTCTCCCGCTATGGAATTATAATTTTCCCTTATCAGTTGTTTACCTACGTCATCATACAGAATAAAGTGGTATACGCCGCCTTTTACCGAATTAAGATTTATATTCAGTTCACGGTTTTCGTTAAAACTTATGGATGATATTTCAAAATCAGTGACATCCCCATTCTCTGCACATGTTGCTGATATTATATCCGAGTATGAGTAGTCTCCGTTAAAATCAGTTTGTTTTAACCTGTAATATGTTATATCATAAGGCGAGTAATCAGTGTAACTATAATCTATCCTTGATTCGCTGTTTCCTGCTCCGGGAAGGAAATCTGCCATTATATCCCAGTCCTGTAAAGCATGGCTTTTAAATATTGTGAAATAATTATTGTTTGTTTCTGTTTGTGTTGCCCATGTCAGTTCCACCTTGTCGTTATTGCATTTCGCTTTGAATTCCACCAGTTCTATAGGCAGCGGGTTGTTGTTGTTTGTCAGCACCCATGCCCTTGACATACTTATTCCGGTGAAAGATACTTTATTAGTTGCTTCGTCCACAGTGCCTGTTGGTGCCTGCCATTGTGAGCCACTCCATGCCTGTGCCTGTATGTTGGCCTCTGGTATGGTATTGCCGACTATATCTGCAGGGTCATATGTCATTTCGATATCCACAGTGGGATTCGCAGTATAGCTCTCAAAGGCAATAAGCTCGTACCTGTCTATTGCATAAAGCGGGTCAGGTGCCACACTTGTTACAGTTTCAGGATAAGAAGGGTAAGGGGTATTATCATCCGCTGTAGGATAAGTTGCTGCCGTGATGTTGCCGGAAGCACCTGTTCCTGCTGTTGTTATTGTTGTTGTAATTGGTATATAAATAGCTCCGCTTGTCACGAATGGTATTGTAAATGCAGAAGATGAAGAGGCTTCACCAATGTTCCACTGTACTCTGCTGTTGCAGGGGTTAGGCGAGCCGTCATTGGTTTCGCTGAGTATATAGCCGCTTGTCCTTGTTATTGCGCTTGTTGCAGTATTGTTTATTATCAGTGTGTTGCTGTTAAGTGTCAGTGTGCCGTTTGTCAGTGTCAGTGTGCCGTTAACCCTGTTGCTGTTTACCGTCATTTTTGCGCCCGAAGGATTGTTGACTGTAAGGTTTTCAAAATCAGTCCATCCTGAGCCCCCAACTTCCTGCTGGGTAGTGCCTACCAGTTTTACAGTGCCGTCAGTGCCGATGCCGGTAAATACATTGTTAGAGCCGTTATTTGTCCAGTTGCCTTCTACTTCCATGTCACCGTCAATATCTATGGTGCCGGTGGAAGAATGAGTGTAGTTCCCGTTCCCGTCGCCGTCAACATGCAGCAGTGCGCCGCTTTCTACCGTCATTGCTGCACCGTCGTTGAAAAGCCCCTGGGAATATACAGTATTCTTCCATGGTATTATCAATACCAGAAACAGAAGCGTCCACAGATGGTTTTTATATGTTTTACTTTTTTCCATTTTTTTTGTAACGGTTTTATTAATTAGCCGCTCTTGCCAGTTCATTCCACGATGTACCATTCCATATCAAAGTTATCATATCGTTATTCTGGCTAGAAGTAGCAGGCCATGTAGCTGCTAACCTGCAGTTACCGCCATCTGCCAGTTCTATTTCATAGGATCCGTTGTCTACAGCTTCCAGTACTAAAATCTGCCCTTCCCTTACACCATTAGAAATAGTAAACGTAGCACCGGTACTTGTTGTAGTATTGGACGTTAAACGGATATATGATCTGTCTCCCACAGTTACCGCCTGTCCGTCTACGGTAATGGTAACAGTAGAGCCACTTGACCTGATAGCTAAACCGCCGTCTATATCTAATTTTGCACTGGGAGCAGAAGTTCCTATCCCCACATTACCGGCAGAATTTATTGTAAACCGAAAACCACTGTTGCCATATATATAAAAATCGTCACCACCATTAGTATTAACATCTGTTCCTATTTCCCAACTATGAGTAAGGCCATTTAAATCAATTGCTGATGATTCTGAAGTACCATTGGAATTTACGATAGTAAGCCAAGTGCGGGATGCGCCATTCTTATATATAGAAAGTCCTGCATTTGGAGTAGTTGTTCCGATACCTAAACGCCCGTTTACATTATCCCAGTACAGATTGTTGTTGCCGGTGATGTTTGTAGCATCGCTCCAGTAAGCAACCTGACCTGCAGTGCCTGTACCACCCACGCTGCCTGTTGGCCCTGTTGGCCCTGTTGCACCACCACTGGCAGTTGCCCAAGAAAGAGTGCCGGAGCCATCATTTTGCAGGAAAGAGCTTGCTGCACCTTGTGCTGTAGGCAAATTATAAGTAATGTCCACTGCCTGCCCTGCCTGGGTTTGAAATGCATTATATTTAGTCTCACCGCTATTATATAAATTCATACTTCCTTTCGTATATACGTTACCCCATAACATGTCGCCTGTGCCGCCCAAAGTCGGATGGGCCCAACCCCATCCCGGAGCAAAGTATAAATTATTAAACATGTATGCTACTACATTAGCACCTCCTGGTGTCTGAGCATAAAATCTAAGCGAACCGCAATAATTCTGTATTGTAAAATTACCAACAGTCCAGGCGGGAGGGCCGACATAACTTGTATTTAACCGTATAGCTCCTCCTTCAGCGCTGCGCTGGCCAACAAATGCTGTATTTTCACTTAATGAATACAAACTTGCAACATCTCCTGTTGTAAATCTTCCCACACCAACAACATCAAGTTTTTGAGAAGGAGTGGTTGAATTTATACCGACATTGCCTGTAGATAATATTCTTAATCTTTCAGTGCCGCTTGTAGCTATTCTGAAAGGAATAGCTTCATTTATCCATAAATCAAAGTAATTATCAGCAGCAGGGCCGAAATAATTGACAGAACTTCTTGTAAATAATATTTGCGCTGCTTTGCTTGCTACAGTTGTATTGATCCTTATGAATGCATCATTTCCTGTGTTGAGGATGTCAACATGATATGTGGGATTCGTGCCAAGGCCTATCTTACTGCCTTTTATCTCACCGTTCACATCAAGCGCTTCCGAAGGGGAGGTAGATCCGATACCTATATTTATGCCATCATTATACAAGAGGCTGCTGGCTTCCCATGCAGCGTTATATCTTAATGTCTGTCCTGAAGTTCCCGGAGGCAAACTGCCGCCGGTAGCAACCTGCCATGTGCCTACACCTGAAGCATCAGCTGTTAAAACCCAACCGGATGTGGTGCTTGTGCCAAGCTGAAAACCTGTCATTTTAGCTGTGCCATTGACGTCCAGCACTTGAGCGGGAGCAGTTGAACCTATACCTACATTACCATTATTTAAAATAGTAAATCTTTCCTGATCGGCACCGGTATTTGTAAAAAATGAAATTCCTGCTGCGGAATTATTATACTGGTTTTTAAATTCCGTTTTAAAACTGGTATTCATGTTTATAATGAACCCGTTAGTTTGTGCACCGTTGCCTGACGTTGTGTTTGTCAGCTGGAACAGCGTCCCTGTGGCGGCATTCTGGTCCACATGCAGCAAACTCTTCGGGGTAATGGATGCGGCATCTGTTATACCCACCTTCTGTGCATCAGCAATTTTAACTAAAGAAAAGTTAAAAGCTATTGCTAAAACAAAAAGAAAAATACTTTTCTTTTTTACCGTCAACAAAGTGTCTAAATTTTTCATAGGCTTTCAATATATATTATTAAACTATGATATTAATAAACTAAATATATTCTTTATATATATACAAAAATATACATTAAATACAACATATGATATATTTTTTATATACAAATCCTACATATACTCAAAAATCCAACCCTTTAAGGTTGCTTTCAAGTATATGCTTTAAATATAGTAAAATTTTTATACTTTGTCAAGTAAAATGGCAGTTTTTTTTGAAGAACAATTAACAGTAATTTCTAACTTGTTGATTATTAAGTATTACCTGATATTTTCGCTAAGTGGCAGCCCGTATTCTTCAATCATCCTGATGTTAAGTTTTTCAAGTTCATCCAAAACAGGATTGTATATCTCAGGTATCACAGGTATATGGACACCTTTAGCAGTGATTTTGTTGTTCAGAATCATTTCAACACCCATAGCTGCGGGCAGTGCCACTGTCCTTGCAACAGCAGTATCAGCAGCCAGAGTACCAAAGTCAAGCATCCTGGATTTGATAACTTCTTTTTTTCCGTCAGGATACTCTGCAAGGAATACATGCTGCATGACAACCATATCTCTTTCAGTTTTACCGAGTATCATTTTTCCTATCATCATGTCGGAGGTTATTTCAAAAGGTGTGTCTTCTTTTCTGTTCATCGGTTTGTCATCAAACAGGCCGAGCCATTCAACAGCATCAAGGGCATAAGATTTAACGTCAATTTTAAGAAAATCCGCTGCTTTCTGCCTTATACCGGAAGAATCTTTAACGCCAATCATCATTGCCACAAAATCAGCATAAGTTTTTCCTGTAAAATTATATTTGTCGTTTGTTATCAGCTTTAAAGATTTCATTGCATCAATAGTTTCGCACCAGCCTTTATATCTGAACGTACCTCTGAACATGGTTTTTGTTTCAGGAATTTTATACATGTCAATATATGGCAATGAATCGCGGTTGGGATATACGTCCAGTTTGCCGACATTAGGAAAGTCAGTTGAAAGCGGATTTTTAAAAAGATCTTCGGTTTTTATGTAAACTTCTTTGCCGTGCCTTAAATATTTTCCGTCATTATTTCCTGCCATTACCACGCCTTTCGGGCTCCATGAGAATTTGTATTTAAACGGATTGTCAGCAGCTTCAGGGGCAGGCAGTGCACCGCATAATGAATAGAATTCCTCTATTTTGCCGCCTTTATTATGGACATGATCAATGATGCGCATTGCAGACATATGGTCAATACCAGGATCAAGCCCGACTTCGTTAAGAATGATAATTCCCGCATCTTTAGCATCTTTATCAAGGGCTTTCATTTCAGGCTTGACATAAGAAGTGGTTATCATATTCTTTCTGTGTCTTATGCATTTTTTTGCAACCATAAGGTGATGAGCATAGGGCAGAAGGCTGACTGAAAGGTCATGTTCGGATATCAGTCTGTCAAGTGTTGCTTCGTCGTCAACAGTCCATGACAAAGCTTTCCCGTTTGGGTGACCTGATATCATTGCTTCTGCTTTTTCTTTTGTCCTTGTTGCAACGGTTACTTTAAATCCTTTTGCCAGCAAATGAGAAACGATTGGCCTTACAACCATTCCTGCTCCGAGTATTAATACTTTCTTTTCCATGTTTTTGATTTATTTAGTGATGTTACATAAAATTAGTTATAAACTTTTTAAAGGTATAGGGTATAGAGGTATAGAGGTATAAGGAAAGGTAAAATAATACACAATATTTTTGTTGATTATATGGTTCATAAGATTTGAGAATTTTATAGACTTATGATATTATATACCCATGCTCTATACTCTAATCCCCTTATACCTCTATTTCCTTTATAACTTTATAAATTTATTCCTGCGTAACATCAGTTATTTGCTATTTCAAATATTCTTCAAGATATTTATAATTCGGTGTTAGTTCTCCTTTCAGCATTATCAGGGCTGACCACAAAAACCAAACACACCCAACAC
>CAZSJF010000110.1:0-8448 GCA_964606705.1 uncultured Bacteroidales bacterium | reverse complement strand
AAAATCTGATATATTTAAAATTTTTCAAAATTATTTGATTAAGTTTGTAAAAAAATCAGCTACAAATAAAATTGTACATTATGCGGTTAAGCCTTCTCAATATTGTACTGGCAGTAATGATATTAATAAACCTTGATTCGTGCATTGCACAATCGAAGGGGTACAAATACACTTCAGAATCAGGCAAAGCCGTTAAATCATACGAAAAAGCGGAAGGTTATACAAACGCAAAGGATTTCAAATCTGCTGTTGAAGAGCTTGAAAAAGCAATACAGGCAGACAACAACTTTATTGAAGCTTATCTTTTGCTGGGAGATGTGTATTTTTACCTTAAAAACACTCAGAAAGCCATAGATGCCTATAAAAAAGCCGTTGAGATCAACCCTGCATTCTTTCACAAGACATATTATATGCTTGCCAGTGCTGAAATTTCCATCGGTAAATATGAAGATGCATACATGCACTACGGCGAATTCCTTAAAAAGCCTGAGAATATAGAGCAGGAAGACAAAGAAAAAGCCTTAACAAGCCTGAATAACTGCGAATTTGCCATCAATGCCATGAAAAATCCCGTTCCTTTTGAGCCGAAAAATATGGGAAGTGAAATAAACCGTGAATTCAAGGAATATTTCCCGTGCATGACAGTTGACGGACAGATGATACTTTATACAAGGCAGATAAAGGACGAACGCACTATTGACAAACTGAATGAAGATTTTTTTGTCAGCTATAAAAATGACGGCAAGTGGGCAAAAAGCGAGAACCTCGGTCCTCCTGTAAACACCCTTTACAGTGAAGGAGCCCCTACTCTTTCTGCCGACGGGCAGATATTGATATTTACTGCCTGTGAATTATGCAAAGGATGCGGCTATTCTCCCGGTTATGCAGGATACGGCAGCTGTGACCTCTTTGTATCAAAACGTACAGGCGGGAAGTGGTCGCCCCCGAAAAACATAGGACTCCCTGTAAATACATCAGGATGGGAAACACAACCATCCCTATGTTCCGATGGAAAAACCCTTTATTTTATAAGAGGATTCTATGCAAAATCCGGTGAAAAGCATCAGGATATATATATGACAGAACTTGACGGGAAAGGCTACTGGAAAATGCCTGTAAAACTCAGCAATAAGATAAACACACCCGGAATAGAGGAATCAGTATTTATACATCCTGACGGGCAGACGCTGTATTTCTCATCTGACGGGCATACGGGAATGGGAGGACTTGACATATTCGTTTCACGCAAAGACAAGGGCGGCGAGTGGATTGAGCCTGTCAACCTCGGATATCCTATCAACACCTATAATGACGAGAACAGCATTATGATCTCAGGTGACGGGAAAACAGCTTATTTTGCATCTGACAGGGAAGGCGGTTATGGCATGCTGGACCTGTATTATTTTGACCTGCCTGAACAGTTCAGGCCACAGGAGCTTACCTACATGAAAGGAAAAGTTTTTGATAAAGAAACAAAGAAAAACCTTGAAGCAAAATTTGAACTTATAGACCTTGAAACCGGAAAAACCACTATTGAGTCTTATTCTGATGGAATTAACGGTGAATTCATAGTTTCACTGCCTCTTAACAAAGACTATGCACTTAACGTTTCAAAAGACGGGTACCTGTTCTATTCTGAAAATTTCGCCCTTAAAGAAAAAGGCTCGGAAAAAGAACCTGTCCTGAAAGACATACCTATGCAGCCTATAAAAACAGGCGAAAGCGTGATACTGAAAAATATTTTCTTTGAGACTGATAAATATGACCTGAAAGAAAAGTCAAAAATTGAACTGAACATCCTGCTTGGGCTCTTAAACAAAAATCCGCAGATAAAAATAGAGCTAAGCGGGCATACCGACAATGCAGGCGATGACACTCATAACCAGATACTATCCGAAAACAGGGCAAAAGCTGTTTATGACTACCTCATACAAAACGGAATAAAGCCTGAAAGGCTTTCATATAAAGGCTATGGTGAAACCAAACCTATTGACACAAACGACACGGAAGAGGGAAGAGCCAACAACAGGCGAACAGAGTTCAAAATTACAGAATAAAGGCTGAAAGCTATTTATGATTTCGGATAAATAAAAAATATCATTGAGTTTGCACGTTAATAAGAACAGGCTGAAAAACCTTTTTTATTATAGTTACGTATAAATTTAATTAATAATTAAATTAATAAAAGGCGATGAAATCCAGCATTATAAAAACCGTAATTATCATATTAACATTAACCTTATTGCAGGTTTCAGGTGATAAACTGTTTGCCGGTGAAGGCAGCGGCTTTTCCGAACACTGGTCTCTTAACGGTAATTTCGGAGCTAATCTGTTCTATGGCGATTTAAGTTCAAATCCTTTGAAAGGGAACAGCGACCAGTTTCAATGGTCAGGAAGCGTGATGCTGGGGAAAAAAATCAGTAATATATTTGATATAAGGGGTCAACTCATGACAGGCCGCCTTTCCGGACGTAAACATATATCCGACAATATTTACAATACTGATCTTTATTTTATAACAAATATTTTTGAATATAACATCAATACATCCATTAACCTGAGTAACTTATTCATGGGAGAAAAACCAGAAAGAAAGTTGTCCATTTTCGCTACGGCAGGGATAGGATTAATAGATTTCAGGTCAGGAATGTATGATTTTTTCACTGACAATTTTCTCGGCGGGTACGGTTATAAAAAAATCAATCAGGATTTGGGCGAAAAGACTACAGAAGGGGTCATTCCTCTTGGATTAGAACTAAAATATAAATTAAACAACAGGATAGACTTCATAACCGGATTTACCATGCACGGAGTTAATACGGACAAGCTGGATGTTTATCAGGGCAGTAGTACAAAAGACATGTTCGGATACATCTCTCTGGGTTTCGTTTATAATTTTAATATGAGGTTCAACGGTGAATCTGAAGAGTATAAAAATTATTACACCGAACCTGTGGAAGATGAAAATATAAGTAAAAGAGGTGATGATGTATTTGTCGGGAATAATAAAAAACTGAATATATTCAGGGACTTACCTCATACAATTGAAGTTGACACAAATAATGTTGTTGAAATTGTCATTGACAAGAAAAATTTCAGCGGGCCATGTAAAATCGAACAAAAATTACCTGAGGGTTTCTCTGCTGTGAAAAAGGAAGAAGGCAATGCGAAATTCAACTTTTCAAACCAGGCTGTAAGTTTTACATGGGATAATCTCACAGGAAATTACGAAGAGATTGTTTCATATATGATAGATCTGGATTATAAAACCGTTGCACCCGGCAGTTATAATATACCCGGAGTATTTTATTTCAAACTTGATGATGTGGACACTACATTCAAATTTTACGATATAACTTATATAGATAAACAAACATTCTTACCCAGAACCAGCAGGTTTACCAATAAGCAGTCCGACTCGCTTGATAAAATGTATGACAATTCCCGTGTATATTATCAACTGTATCCGGAAGATACTAAAAACATGCAAAATGATCTGAAGCCGGTAATTACCAACGACACCAACAACATACAACCCGAGGTAAAACCTTTAAACACCAACGAGGCAAATAATATACAAACTACAGAAAATACCAATAAACCTGTTGATAATACGGTAAATGTTTCAAATATACCGGTAATTACCGAACCTATAAATACAATAGAGATAAATCCCGTTCCTGTCAACGAAGGGGTTGAATTCAGGATACAGGTAGCATCTTCTTCCAAGAAAAACCTTTCAAAATATGATATTGCGAAGAATTACGGTTTACCAAATGTTGATGAAGTATTATACAACGGATGGTATAAATACACAACAGGTTCTTTCAAATCTTACCAGAAGGCAAAAGATTACTGCAATAAACTAAAAACTGAAAAAGGCATATCCGGTGCTTTTGTCGTTGCTTTTAAGGATGGCAAGATGCTGAACTCATTAAGCGGTATCGTTAAATAAGCAGCACTCCGAGTTGAACTTGACAATATACGCATTTTGTGTTATATTTGTCTGTCTCTATCTTTAATAAAATCCATTTAATGAATATACGCTTAGTGATATTAAGTTTTACTCTGAGTATTTTCATATTTGGCTGTCATGATGAACCTGTTCCATATCAGGAAGGCGTTCTTTATTTCATGGTTAAGGACACCACTTCATTTAAGACAACCTATAATTTTTTCAATTCCCTGAATATTTCCATAACCGAATGCGGTGACTGGTATTATGTAATTGACACAACTCCCGGCAATATTGAATTTTATAAAGACACACTATTAAGTCAGATATATTTCAGGGGTGCTAATACATTAAAAGGCATTTCCAATCAATACCCTGAATTATGCAGTAACTCTGATTCTGTAATTGAATTAAGTGCCGGATTTAAAGGCATATCAGGGCAAGAGGCAGAGGAATGGTTTGCTTTATGCGACTCACTTAAAATATATGAAATACCTGATGTGTTATCGGATACTGCCAAGATTAAAGGGAAAGGAGGATATATAGCGGTGGAAGCAGGGAAAGAAGATTACTGGCTTGAAGAACTGCAAAAATACCCTGTGGTAAGATATGTTCAGAAAGTGGCAAAAGTGAACTAACAAATACTACTGGGGGCATTTCGACAAGCTCAATGCCCCATTACTATTGATTAATAATTACAAATTCCGTTCCTGTCAACGAAGGGGTTGAATTCAGGATACAGGTAGCATCTTCTTCCAAGAAAAACCTTTCAAAATATGATATTGCGAAGAATTACGGTTTACCAAATGTTGATGAAGTATTATACAACGGATGGTATAAATACACAACAGGTTCTTTCAAATCTTACCAGAAGGCAAAAGATTACTGCAATAAACTAAAAACTGAAAAAGGCATATCCGGTGCTTTTGTCGTTGCTTTTAAGGATGGCAAGATGCTGAACTCATTAAGCGGTATCGTTAAATAAGCAGCACTCCGAGTTGAACTTGACAATATACGCATTTTGTGTTATATTTGTCTGTCTCTATCTTTAATAAAATCCATTTAATGAATATACGCTTAGTGATATTAAGTTTTACTCTGAGTATTTTCATATTTGGCTGTCATGATGAACCTGTTCCATATCAGGAAGGCGTTCTTTATTTCATGGTTAAGGACACCACTTCATTTAAGACAACCTATAATTTTTTCAATTCCCTGAATATTTCCATAACCGAATGCGGTGACTGGTATTATGTAATTGACACAACTCCCGGCAATATTGAATTTTATAAAGACACACTATTAAGTCAGATATATTTCAGGGGTGCTAATACATTAAAAGGCATTTCCAATCAATACCCTGAATTATGCAGTAACTCTGATTCTGTAATTGAATTAAGTGCCGGATTTAAAGGCATATCAGGGCAAGAGGCAGAGGAATGGTTTGCTTTATGCGACTCACTTAAAATATATGAAATACCTGATGTGTTATCGGATACTGCCAAGATTAAAGGGAAAGGAGGATATATAGCGGTGGAAGCAGGGAAAGAAGATTACTGGCTTGAAGAACTGCAAAAATACCCTGTGGTAAGATATGTTCAGAAAGTGGCAAAAGTGAACTAACAAATACTACTGGGGGCATTTCGACAAGCTCAATGCCCCATTACTATTGATTAATAATTACAAATTCCGTCCTTCTGTTTTTAGCCCTGCCCTGAGCAGTATAGTTTGAATCAACAGGTATTGTTTCCCCGAAACCTTTAAAACTTAACCTTGAAGCATCTATTCCCTGGCTTATAAGGTAATCATATACAGACTTCGCCCTGTTTTCCGACAAAGTAAGGTTATATTCAGGCGTGCCTATGTTATCAGTATGCCCGTGTATAGAAACAACAAGATGCGGGTATTTATTAAGAAATTCTATAAATTCATCGATTACAAGTTCGGATTCCTTCGTCAGGGTATCGGAATCAAAAGTATAATAAATATCATTGAGTTTATATGACTTGCCTGTTTCTATAACTTGTACCTGTAAATCAACTTTTGCCGGTGCTTCATAGGCAGTATCTTTCTGTGAAATATATTTGGTATCATAAGCATATCCTTCCTTTTTTACAGTCAGCAGATAGTCATCCTTAAACAATACTGCTGCGACATATTTTCCTGTAGCTGTGTCAACAGGGATCTCTGTTATTTCTTTTGTTGCAGCATTTTTCAGTTCTATATTTGCTTTAACAGGCTGGTTTGTTTTTTCATCTTTAACTTCGCCTTTGATAAATAATACTTTTTCAGGCCTTGCATCCTTGTAGAGTTCAAATGAATAGAAGTCCCATCCGCCCGGCCCGTTATACTTATTGGAAGCAAAATATCCTGTTTTCCCATCAGTGCTGACAATAAAGCCCACTTCGTCATTTTCCGTATTAATAGGATAACCTATATTTTTCGGTTTTTCAAAAGTGCCGTTATCTTTGATTTTTGAATAAAATATATCAAACCCTCCAATGCCCATATGCCCCTGAGACGAAAAATAAAGTGTCTGCCTGTCAGTATGAACAAAAGGTGCTTTCTCATCCCATGAAGTATTTATAACAGGGCCAACGTTTTTTGGTTTGGACCAGTTGCCGCTGCTGTCTTTGACAGCTACATAAATGTCACAACCGCCATACCCTCCTGCCCTGTCGCTTACAAAATAAAGCCTTTTACCATCAGAAGAAAGGCTTGCCTGAGATTCCCATGTACTATCATTGTTTATCAGTTCAACAGGTTTTATTTCCGACCACTGATCGTTTTCTAATTTGGAATAACATATATCACAATTATAATAAGCTCTTTTCGCGCCATTTTTAAACACTGTTTTATACGCACAGACGGTATAGTACAATTCTTTATTATCAATAGTTAACGTAGGGCCTCCTTCATTGTCTCTCAAATTGAAAGGCTCTGGCATATAATCACCTGCATCGAATTCACCATTAGCGCCCTTATTACTATACATAAATTTTTCCTTATACTTTATATCTGAGCTTGCCCATGCGGTTTTCTCAGGAGGCAGCTCCTCCTTTCTGGTAAAAAACACCGTTTCATTATCAGGAGAGATGGCAATAAAGTATTCATCAGATTTAGTAGAAATACCTTTCACATAAACGGGGTTGAAAGGCACAGGATTTTTAAAGACCTCATAGTAAAATTTTGAATAATCATATATTGCCTCAGCCCTGTTATAATCTTCATCACTTTTAACCTTGTCAACATCTTTCATGAATTTACTCATAAAATTATATGCTTCCTCATATTTTTTATCGCTGTAAGCAAAATCCCCCAGGTAGAAAAAAACATAAGGATCTTTGTATTCAGGGCATATTTCAATAGTTTTTCTGAAATATTTCTCAGCTACAACATAATTAAAATCCATGCTGAGCGTGCTTATCATTCCAAAAAGGAAATTTGCGTCAGCATATTCAGGCTCCGAGTCCAGGATTTCTTTGAGAATCCTTTTCGCTTCGTTGTAATTCCTTTTTTTAAAAAAACCTAATGCTTCCTTGTATTGTTTTTCAGCTTTTCTGCTATCACTCCCGCCGCAAGTAATTTCTTCATCCTGAGAAAAAGCATCAAAGGATATGAAAGTTATTATTATGGATATTAAGATTAATATTCTTCTGCCCTTTTTACTAAACACTTTTCCGTAATTTATCTATGTTAAATTATTTTTTTTAATTTCTTCTTCAGTTGTTCTTCCGCTTCCTTTTTTGCTTTTTCTTCAGCTTCTTTTTTCAACCTGTCAGCCTCCTTTTTAGCCTTATCCTCAGCTTCTTTCTTCAATCTGTCTGCTTCCTGCTTTGCCTTTTGTTCGGCTTCTTTTTTAAGCCTGTCAGCTTCATCCTTTGCTTTTTGTTCAAGTTCCTGTTTCTTTTTATCTAACTCTTCCTGCATTTTCTTCTTCATGTCATCTACAGCATCACCGGTTTTAGATGCAAGGTCTGTAGTAATTTTAGGATTAGTAACAGTTCCTGCAAGAATCGCATTTATCTTCACTATATCCCCTAAAGAAACGTTTGCCCCTTTGCTGTTGGCCTGTGAAACCAGGTTGTCGAGAAAAGCATTTGCCTGTACACCGAACTCTTTACGCGGGATCTCAAATTTAAAAAGGTAATTTATATCCTGTTCTATTGAGGTTGTACCTGATATATTGGCGTTGATATTACCTGTTTTAATATCAAAAGGCTTTACAAATATTTTGCCGTCAATGATGCTGAATGACAGATTTACATTATTCAAAGCCAGATTCTTGAATTTATCCATCTTTAGTGCATCGGCAATTTTTTTCTGTGTCTCCGAATTCTCAACTGTTATATTGGATGAAGTTATATTTCCTTCACCTGACATGGTGCTGTAAACAGGCATCATCTTATTATCCAGCATGGTATTCAAAGTCATCTTAGATGAAAATCTGCCTTTTGTCCTCTCTGCAACCCAAAACCAAACACACCCAACAC
>CAZSJF010000109.1:0-8464 GCA_964606705.1 uncultured Bacteroidales bacterium | reverse complement strand
TGTTGGGTGTGTTTGGTGTGTTTGGTAAAATGCTTTACCTCTGGCTCTTCAGCTGATTCAGGATGTTGAACTTACAATAGAAGAACCTGTTGCTATTGACAACCCTGAATCAGCTGAAGAGCCAGAGGTAAAGCATTTTGACATTAATACAAAATACGACCCGACACTGGAATTATCTTCCTATAAGTTTCCCGGCCTTGACCTGCTTGAAGAACATGGCAGCAATGTGATAAATGTCCAGAAAGAAGAGTTGGAAAGCAATAAGAACAGGATCCTTGAAACACTTAATAATTATTCAATAAGTATTGACAAGATAAAAGCAACGATAGGCCCTACAGTAACACTTTACGAAATAATCCCTACTCCCGGTGTACGTATTGCAAAAATCAAAAACCTTGAGGATGATATCGCCCTGAGCCTTTCTGCACTCGGCATAAGAATTATTGCTCCTATACCCGGCAAAGGCACTATCGGCATTGAAGTTCCCAATCAGAACCCTGAGATTGTTTCAATGAAATCAATAATAGCATCTGAAAAATTCCAGAAATCAGACTATGAACTGCCTATAGGGCTTGGAAAAACCATTTCAAACGAAACATACATAGCAGACCTCACGAAAATGCCGCACCTTCTTATAGCCGGTGCAACGGGACAGGGAAAATCAGTAGGGCTGAATGCAATAATAACTTCTCTTTTATACAAAAAACATCCTTCTCAGGTTAAATTTGTATTAATTGATCCTAAAAAAGTGGAATTGACATTGTTTTCGAAAATAGAACGTCATTTCCTTGCCAAACTCCCTGATTCAGAAGAGGCAATCATTACTGATACAAAGAAAGTTATACGCACATTACATTCTTTGTGTATAGAGATGGATAATCGTTATGATTTGTTAAAAGAAGCTTCGGGTGTCAGAAACATCGCTGAATATAATGCCAAGTTTATTTCAAGAAAATTAAACCCGAATGAAGGGCACCGCTTTCTCCCATACATTGTTGTGGTTGTAGATGAATTTGCTGACCTAATAACAATTTCAGGGAAAGAAGTAGAAACCCCTATAACCCGCCTAGCCCAATTATCAAGAGCTATAGGGATCCACCTGATAGTTGCAACTCAAAGGCCTTCTGTAAACATAATCACAGGTACAATAAAAGCTAACTTCCCCGCACGTATTGCATATAAAGTAACATCAAAAATTGACTCCCGGACAATTCTTGATACCGGAGGCGCTGACCAGCTCGTAGGACGTGGCGACATGCTCCTGTCTGCAGGCGGCAATAATATCATAAGATTACAGTGTGCATTCCTTGATATTTCGGAGGTTGAAAATATTACTGATTTTATAGGCTGTCAGCAGGGATACCCCGATGCTTTTCACCTGCCTGAATATTCAGACGAAGAATCTGAAGAGATAAAAAACCTGGATATGAATGAAAAAGATGAATTCTTTGAAGAGGCAGCAAGAATAATAGTGGAACACCAGCACGGCTCTACTTCTCTTATCCAGCGCAAGCTAAAATTAGGATATAACAGGGCAGGAAGGATCATAGACCAGCTTGAAGCCACCGGCATAATAGGGCCTTTTGAAGGAAGTAAAGCCAGAGAAGTGAAAATCAAAGACTTAATGAGTTTGGAACAATTATTGAGAGATATTAATAAGAAGGACTTTTAACTTAACTGATTATGAAAAAACATATTATTTCCGCCATACTGTTGTTTATAGTTTTAGCAGCAAATGCACAGATTTTAGACAAAAAGGCAATTGCCATTCTTGATGCGGTGTCGGCAAAAACAAAATCTTATAAGACTTTGAAGATTGAATTTAAATATACAATGGATAATAAAACAGAAAATATCCATGAAAATATGAATGGGGTTGTTTTCATAAAAGGCGGTAAATATAACCTTGATATTGCAGGACAGAATGTAATATGTGACGGAAAAACAATGTGGACATATATTAAAGATGCCCAGGAAGTACAAATCAACAACATACCAACTGATGAAGAAAGCATAAGCCCTGACAAACTTCTGACAAGCTACAACAAAGATTATAAATCAAAATACATCAAACAAACTGTTCAGAATGGCGTTACAGTTGATATTATAGATCTGGTGCCTGTTAAAGGGAAAAAAATTTATAAAGTACGGCTTTTGATAGACAGCAATAAGAAACTGATAGTAAGTTCAACACTTTATAATAAAAACGGCGCAACATTCACTTATGAAGTGACCAAATTCACTGCTGACTTAACTATCAACGATTCAAAATTCACTTTTAAGGCTTCTGATTACCCGGGTGTAGAGGTAATAGATATGAGATAAATCTTTAAGCCAGATATTTTCCCATAATATCAATGAATTCCTGTTTTTTTCTTCTTGCAAGAAGCACCTTAGAGCCATCTGTCATTTCTACAAAATCCTCGTTCTTATGAAACTTTTTAATATACCTTAAACTTATAATATGTGACTTATGGATCCTGAAAAAATCCATGTCTTCGGTTAAATTCTGAAATTCACCAAGGTTTTTGGAAACAAATAATTTTGTTTTATTTGCCAGAAAAACATTTGAATAGCTTGCATCAGCTTCCAGCCTTATTATATCTTCAATATTAACATATTCTACAGTATCCTGTGTGGGAATAGCCAGTTTGGTGGGTTTATTGCCTTTTATATTTTCCAGCAATGCTTCATAACTTGAAGTTTTCTCAATATTTTTATTTTTCTTGAATCTGTCAACAGCAGTGATAAGTTCATTTATTTCCACAGGTTTTAAAATATAATCTATAGCACTGTATTTGAACGCTTTTATGGCATATTCATTATATGCAGTAACAAATATCACATCAAATTTCCTTTCGGGAATGCTTTCCAGCAGGTCAAAGCCAGTGCCATTAGGCATCTGCACATCAAGAAAAACAAGGTCCGGTTTTTTACTGTTTATTTCTTTTACGCCCTCAATGGCAGAATTTGCAGTACCTGTTATTTCAATGTCAGGGCAATATTCCTCAAGCATCATCTTTAATGTTTCGGTAGCTTTTTGTTCATCGTCAACCAATATAGCTTTTATCATAATAATATATACGATTAAATATGGTATAAATTTAGTAAATTAATTCATAAAAGGCAAGAAAATTTCAACTCTTGTTCCAATGCCTTCATTTTTTTCATTCTTTAAGTCTGTAACTTCTGTGTGCATTTCCTTGCCATATAAAGAATTTATCAGTTCAAGACGTTTGTTGGTTATTTCCAGACCCAGCGATTTATGTGCTTTCCGTTTTTCTCTGTTTATCTCCATCGCCTTTTCCCTGCCTATGCCGTCATCTTCTATACGGCAAACTATTATGTTATCTACTATTTTAACATCCACTGTTACTTTGCCTTTTTCCTGCTTGTTCATCAATCCGTGCCATATGGAATTTTCCACAAACGGCTGCAACAGCAATGTCGGTATCATATCGGATTGTTCTTCTATTTCCTCATCTATTTTTATTTCATAATCAAACTTGCCTTCTAACCTTAATTGCTCCAGTTCCAGGTACAAACCGAGTGCTTCCATTTCTTTTTCAACAGTAACTGTGTTATGCTGTGAATTTTCAAGTGTAACTCGCATAAGCCTTGCAAATTTGGTTAGGTATTTATTTGAAGTGATCTTGTCGTTTTTAAGCAGGTAATACTGTATCGAATTAAGTGAATTAAAAATAAAATGCGGGTTCATCTGCTGGCCAAGAGCTTTCTGCATGTATTGATTAAGCTCTTTTTCCAGCCTGCTGCGTTTCTTTATTTCCCTGTTCCTGTATAATATGTATCCGCCAAAAGCTAATAGTATTAAAACTCCAAGACCGGAGATAAAATAAGCTCTTTGTTTCTGTACTTTTTCCCTTTCTTTTGCAAAATTCAGGTTGGCTATTTTAAGTTGCTGCTCTTTTTTTTCTGTTTCGTATTTTACTTCCTGCTCTTTAAAGCGTTTATCGCCTTCTTCGTTAAATATGCTGTCGTGCATTGCAAAATATAGTTTGTGGTATTCGTAAGCTTTTTTATAGTTGTTTAATTTAAAATAACTTTCAGAAAAACTCTTATAAATCTCTTTTATTATATCTTTATATCCTATTTCTTTTGCTAATGTTAAACCTTTATCATAATACTTCAATGCTTCATTATACTTACACATAATTGCATAAATTTCTCCAATATTAACATAGCAACAAACAACACCTTGTATATCATTTATTTGTTGACTTATTTTTAACGATTTAATATGATATGCTAAAGCTTTATCATAATTACCTTGATTATAATAAATAGAACCAATATTAATATAGCCATATGCTATACGTTTTTTATCATTTATTTGTTGACTTATTTTTAACGATTTCATTTGATATAATAAAGCTTTATTGATTTTACCTTGTTTAAGATAAATACCTGAAATACTATAGTAAGAACCTGCTAAACCTGGCTTATCATCTAATTCTTTTATTATTTTTAAAGATTTAAAATAATAATCCAAAGCTTTTGAATAATTCGCTTGTGCTTCATAAATTTCCCCAATACGAGAATAACAAGGTGATATGCAAGGCTTTTCACCTAAATAATCATAGATTTTCAAAGATTTAAAATAACACGCTAAAGCTTTTGAATAATTCGCTTATGCTTGATAAATATTACCAATATTAAAGTAAGTGAATGCTATTTTTTCTCTATCAGCTATTTCTTTACTTATTTTCAATGATTTAAAATAATATTTCAACGCGTTTGAATAACTATATTGACCTTTATAATATTTACCTATATTATTATAAATAAAAGCTACCCCTTTTTTATTATTTAATTTTAATAATATATTTAAAGCTTTGAAGTGATATTTTAATGACATATTATAATTCTTTTGGCATTCATAAGAAAATCCAATATTTTCATATGCAAAAGCTATTCCTTTCTTGTTTGATATTTTAATTGCTAATCCAAGAGCTTTTTGTGCATAATTCAATGCTTGTTGGGGGTTGTTGTTGTTAAGAAGTTCCCAACTTAATTTATTCAATATATTCACCTTATTAGTATCTTCTTTAGCCGTTTTCAGCACTTTTTGCAGGCTGTCAATTATACTCTGGCCTGAATAAGCAAACAAACTGCCACAGACAAAAAACATTGATAATAATAACTTTATATTTTTCATTTTCATATAATTTTTAGTTCTATAACAAATATAGTATACTATCAAAATTTGCCACTGATTCACAGATTATCATAGATTTAATTTTTATAAAATCTGAGAATCTGTGGCTTCTTATTTTTTCAATTCATAAAAGGCAGGAAAATTTCAACTCTTGTTCCAATGCCTTCATTTTTTTCATTCTTTAAGTCTGTAACTTCTGTGTGCATTTCCTTGCCATATAAAGAATTTATCAGTTCAAGACGTTTGTTGGTTATTTCCAGACCCAGCGATTTATGTGCTTTCCGTTTTTCTCTGTTTATCTCCATCGCCTTTTCCCTGCCTATGCCGTCATCTTCTATACGGCAAACTATTATGTTATCTACTATTTTAACATCCACTGTTACTTTGCCTTTTTCCTGCTTGTTCATCAATCCGTGCCATATGGAATTTTCCACAAACGGCTGCAACAGCAATGTCGGTATCATATCGGATTGTTCTTCTATTTCCTCATCTATTTTTATTTCATAATCAAACTTGCCTTCTAACCTTAATTGCTCCAGTTCCAGGTACAAACCGAGTGCTTCCATTTCTTTTTCAACAGTAACTGTGTTATGCTGTGAATTTTCAAGTGTAACTCGCATAAGCCTTGCAAACTTGGTAAGGTATTTGTTTGAAGTGATCTTGTCGTTTTTCAGAAGGTAATACTGTATTGAATTAAGTGAATTAAAAATAAAATGCGGGTTCATCTGCTGACTGAGCGCTTTCTGCATGTACTGGTTCAGCTCTTTTTCCAGCCTGCCTCTTTTCTTTATTTCCCTGTTTCTGTATAATATGTAACCACCAAAAGCTAATAGTATTAAAACTCCGAGACCGGAGATAAAATAAGCTCTTTGTTTCTGTACTTTTTCTTTTTCTTTTGCAAAATTCAGGTTGGCTACTTTGAGTTGTTGTTCTTTTTTTTCGGTTTCATATTTTACTTCCAAATCTGATATTTGTTTATGTATGTTCAATGTATAAATACTATCCTGAAATTCTTGTTTTAACTTATAATATTTTACCGCTTCTTTATATTTCCCCATCAAATCATATACTTGTGCAAGTTGCTGATAATGTTCATATAATGAATATATATCATTTGAATCAATATACATGTATTCCTTTTTATAATTATATAATGCATCTTTATATTTTCCCATGTGTGCATATACATCTGCTATAAAACCATAAGACATCTTTATCATATTTTTATTATTAATACTAATTGCGATAGATAAACTTTCCTTTATATATTTTAAAGCAACATCATATTGCTTTTTGGCATTATATAATGATCCTTTATTATTTAATGTAAGAGAAATGTCTTCTTCATCATTTAATTTTTTATAAATTTTTAAAGATTCCAAATAATTTTTTATTGATTCCTCAAAATTTCTTTTTAGTCTATAAACCAAACCCCTTAAACAAAGTATATCTGCCTTTATATATTCACTGTCTTTATTATTTGTTTTTAATAGTATATCATATGATTTGTCTGCATATTTCAAAGAAATGTCATAATTCTTCATTAAATAATATATTGAGGCAATACTATAATAAGTTTGGGCAACTCCTTTCGTATCATTCATTTGTTCAAAATATTCTTGTGTTTTTAAAAAACATTTTATTGCATTTTTATAATCGCATACATCTCTATAATAATTGCCTAAATTGCCTGTACTTTTTGCCATTCCCCTTTTGTAATTTATCTTTTTTGATAATTGTAATGCTATTTCTAAGTAAATTTTCGATTTATTATTATCATTACTTTTTGTTTCACTATATAAATTTATAAGTATCTTCACCTTATTCGTATCCTCTTTCGCCGTTTTCAGCAGCTTCTGCAGGCTGTCAATCCGATAACTATCGGATTTACTCTGGTCAGAATAAGCAAACAAACTGCCACAGACAAAAAACACAAACAATAATATTTTTATTAGTTTCATAATAGTAAGTTTTAATATACTCTTAAATTTAGTTAATTCATAAAAGGCAGGAAAATTTCAACTCTTGTTCCAATGCCTTCATTTTTTTCATTTTTCAGGTCAGTCACTTCTGTGTGCATTTCTTTGCCATATAAAGAATTTATAAGTTCAAGGCGCTTGTTGGTTATTTCCAGGCCCAGTGATTTATGGGATTTACGTTTTTCTTTGTTTATTTCCATCGCCTTTTCCCTGCCTATCCCGTCATCTTCTATGCGGCAAACTATTATGTTATCTACTATTTTAACCTCCACTGTTACTTTGCCTTTTTCCTGCTTGTTCATCAAGCCATGCCATATTGAGTTTTCCACAAACGGCTGCAACAGCAATGTCGGTATCATATCGGATTGTTCTTCTATTTCCTCATCTATTTTTATTTCATAATCAAACTTGCCTTCTAACCTTAATTGCTCCAGTTCCAGGTACAAACCGAGTGCTTCCATTTCTTTTTCAACAGTAACTGTGTTATGCTGTGAATTTTCAAGTGTAACTCGCATAAGCCTTGCAAATTTGGTTAGGTATTTATTTGAAGTGATCTTGTCGTTTTTAAGCAGGTAATACTGTATCGAATTAAGTGAATTAAAAATAAAATGCGGGTTCATCTGCTGGCCGAGGGCTTTCTGCATGTACTGGTTAAGCTCTTTTTCCAGCCTGCTTCTTTTCTTTATTTCCCTGTTCCTGTATAATATGTATCCGCCAAAAGCTAATATTATTAAAACTCCAAGTCCTGAGATAAAGTAAGCTCTCTGCTTTTGCACTTTTTCCCTTTCTTTTGCATAATTCAGGTTGGCTATTTTTAGTTGCTGCTCTTTTTTTTCTGTTTCGTATTTTACTTCCTGTTCTTTAAAGCGTTTATCGCTTTCTTCATTATATATGCTGTCGTGCATTTCAAAGAACAGTTTGTGGTATTCGTAGGCTTTCTGGTAATTACTGGTTTTATTATATAATTCTGATAAAGACTGATATAATTCTTTCATTAATTCTTTGTTTCCTTTTTTTCTTGCTAATTGTAATCCTATATTAAAGTTCTTTAATGCATCATCATAATAATTTAGTTTTAAATAATCATTACCAATATTACAGTATGAACCTGCTATATATAAACTATCTCCTATTTCTTTAAATACTTCTAACGCTTTATAATAATATTCTTTAGATCGCATGTATTCTTTTTGTAAATAATAAATTTCCCCAATATTAGTATAAGAACCTGCAACTCCAGCCTTATCTCCTATTTTTTCAAATATACTTTTAGATTTTAATAAATTATTTATTGCTTTTTCATATTTTC
>CAZSJF010000108.1:0-8472 GCA_964606705.1 uncultured Bacteroidales bacterium | reverse complement strand
TGTG
Organism: uncultured Bacteroidales bacterium; assembly: GCA_964606705.1. Taxonomy (GTDB): domain Bacteria; phylum Bacteroidota; class Bacteroidia; order Bacteroidales; family CAZSJF01; genus CAZSJF01. The sequence continues at coordinate 8,468 of CAZSJF010000108.1, read as the reverse complement.
TTGGGTGTGTTTGGTGTTGGGTGGTGTTAACTGCAGGGTTGACTGTGATGGATGCATTGGTATTGCCTCCGTTCCACAGGTAAGTGCCGCCACCTGTGGCTGTCAGTGTCGCTGTTGTGCCATTACAAATGGTTTGGTCTGCTCCTGCATTTGCTGTCGGTACTGCATTGACTGTTACAATTACTGCATCTGTCGCCGTACAGGTATTTAAAGTTACTGTTACTGTATAGGTTGTCGTATTGGTTGGATTGACTGTGATGGATGCATTGGTGTTACCTCCGTTCCACTGGTAAGTGCCGCCGCCTGTGGCTGTCAGTGTCACTATTGTGCCACTGCAAATGGTCTGGTCAGCTCCTGCATTCGCTGTCGGCAGTGCATTTACTGTTACCACTACTGCATCACTCGCTGTACAACTGCCTAAAGTTATTGTCACTGTATAGGTTGTTGTTGTGGTCGGATTAACTGTTATTGACGCATTAGTATTGCCTCCGTTCCACTGGTATGTACCGCCGCCTGTGGCTGTCAGTGTTGCTGTTGAACCTTTACAGATAGTCTGGTCCGGCCCTGCATTTGCTGTGCATGATGAACAGAATTTCATAATATAACTGTCATCTGATCCGCCCGCTGTAGTCCAGTAATAAGCACCGCCGCCTGGATCTTTTAATCCATTGCTACCTGAACCGCCATATTCCCCAACAGCAAATAAACATCCATTTGCATCTGTTGCTACTGCACTACCAAAATCACCCCAGGGAGCTACATCAGTTGATCCAGTGAAAGTGCTCCATAATAATGCACCTGTATTGCTGAACTCGGAAATGAAAATATCTTTGGTTCCTACCATTGTTGACTTGTAATAAGAACCACTTCCTGGATCCATAAGCGGGAAATTGGAAGAAGAAGTAACACCTGTTAAATACATATTTCCATTGATGTCAATATGAATTTCATGGTCACGAAAGTCAGAATACCCGTCAGAAGAGGTTCCTCCAAAATAAGTACCCCAAAGCTGTTGGCAATTACTATTGAATTTAAGAATAAAAACATCACTCGACCCTGCAATTGATCCCTGATTATAAGCACCGGCGAGATTTAATACAGGGAAATTTGATGACATAGTAGAACATGTTATATATATATTATTATTTGCATCTGTTGTTACTGCAGACATATCATCTACACTGCTTCCTCCACAATAGGTGGCCCAAAGCCGGGCACAACTACTGTTAAATTTAAGAATAACAATATCTCTGTTTCCTGCAATTGATCCCTGGTAATAAGCACCACCGCCGGGATTATATACAGGGAAATCCGTTGAAGTTGTAATGCAGGTTACATATAAATTGCCCAGTGCATCTGTTGCTACTGATTGTCCTTCATCATATTGACCGGTTGTTCCTCCGTAAAAAGTAGACCAAAGCCGCTGACAACTACTATTAAATTTAGCAATAAAAGCATCTTCTGTTCCTGTGCCTCCTGCATTTGATGTTTGAAAAAAAGCACCACCGCCCGGATTATATTTAGGGAAACTACTGCTAGATGACGAAGTCCATCCAGTTATATATACATTATTGCTGATATCTGTTGTTATGGAATAGCACCTTTCCCAACTTTTCCCACCAAAGTAAGTAGCCCAGAGCCGGGCCCCGCTGTTACTGAATTTTAATATAAAAGCATTTTCATATGCTCCTGATCCTAGTGATGCCTGAAGAAAAGCTCCTCCTCCCGGACTATATGTAGGAAAATCTGTAGAACTGACCATTCCGGTTACATATATGTTGCCTAGCCCATCCGATGCAATAGAAGTGCCATGATCCCATCCGGTTCCGCCGTAAAAAGTAGCCCATATTCTTACACCATTATTATCAAATTTAAGAATTATTACATTTTTACCTCCTGTTATTGTTTGATAATAGGCACCTCCACCAGGATTTAATGTGGGGAAATTTGTTGATTCATCATAACCTGCAACAAAGACATTGCCATTAGCATCAACAGCAGCAGAAGCAAAACCATCTAGTGAATTACCTCCATAATATGTACCCCATGTCAATGGCGGATCAATGATAAAAGGTTCTCCTGTGTTATAATTTCCTGGCTGTATGTTTACTTCATAGGAAAAGCCATCTTTTATTTTTTTACCTGTTTCTTTAATGGAATACTTTGAGGGTATTATGTTTTCTTTATTGCCTTGGTAGCATAACAATTCTCCTTCTGTTAATTCTCCAAGCTCTGTTTTTATTGATATGTTACTGCCGTCTATTGTTAAATTACCACTGCCCTCATATACCAGTTTCACCTTACCGGGGTCTGCGCCGGGATGTACAACAAATTCATGTTTAAAGCTGCTGCCCTCTTTCCCTTCAGAAGTGTATAACACCCAGTCAATGCCGGGATATACTTCTTTTATTGTTATTTTTTCATAACTTCTTACATTGAAAATTCCGTTGGAGCAATGGCCTAAATAATAATTTACTTCTCCCTGTGTTACATCATTTTCTGTAATAATATTTTCTTTTCTTATGTCCGCATTTTTAAGGATCATATCCACACGGTGCCATTCACATTCTGCTATATCTTCTTTTCCTTTTTCCCATATTCGATCTCTTTCTATTTCCTGTGCTGTTTCTTTTTCCTCGTTTTCTTCAACTCTCAAAAACTGATAAGTTATGCCACTGGTAGTAATCCAAATATTCAAATTAGGCATCTCAGTTTTGTATAATACATAAGGTACAGGATTGTTATTTATGTCAATCATTTGTCCTTTGTTTTCCTGAAAACTCAGTGGTTTTGATTGATCCATCAGTTTATGTGCCTGAGATTTCAGCAAAGAATCTTGTTGTCTATTTCCTGAAAATACATATGTATTACACAAGCATGACAGGATAATAAAAAAATAAATTGAAAAAAAATATTTAGGCTTCATATTTTTTTCATTTAAATTTAAAACAAATAATCTGATTTATATAATCAAAGATAATTAATTATATAGGAGAAAGCAAATATTTTGATATTATTTTAGCTTACAATTTTATCTGAAAATCTTTAAGATAAATCAAAATCCTTGATTTATCTTATTATTTCAACAGAGTTACGCGCCCGTATCTTGTTATCTTTCCACTAGTTGCTGTTCCTCTGTATATTACAATCCATACATAAACCCCCTGCTGACAAATTTCACCTTTATAAAGGCCATTCCAGCCGTAATTTATATCTGTTGAATGAAAAATTTCCTGTCCCCACCTGTCATATATGTGTATTTCAAATTCTTCTATACCTATTCCTAATGCTTTAAAAATATCATTTATGTTATCACTATTAGGAGTAAAACTGTTAGGTATCCATATTTCAGGGGTACAGTCGTCGATAACAATAGTGTCTGTTGCAGAACCGCAGTCATTTGTTCCTACTACCCAGTAAATATTAGGAATCGTAACATTGTATGTTTGGGTGCTTTTACCATCTTGCCAGAGATATGTATTAAAGCCTGTTCCGGCATTCAATAAAATAAAGGAATTATCTGCATCACCGCCTATACAAGTGTCCGTTCCCAGATTAATAGACGAGATGAATTCAACACTTACTGTAATTTCATCTGTATCTGTACATCCTCCATTTGCAGTAACAGTAACAGTATAAATTGTCATAGTCGTAGGACTTACATTTATAGAGGCACTTGTACCGGAAGTACTCCATTCATATGTGCTTCCACCACTGGCTGTTAATGTAGCTGTATTTCCATTGCATATGGTTTGATCAAGCCCTGCATCTGCGGTCGGCGCATCAACTACTGTTATGATCACCTGGTCATCATCAGTGCAGTTATTTAATGTTACAGTTACTGTATATGTTGTTGTGGAGCCTGGATTGACTGTTATGAATGCGTCAGTGTTTCCGGTATTCCACGAATATGTACCGCCGCCTGAAGCGGTAAGAGTGACAGTAGCTCCGTTACATACCGGCTGATCTGTTCCTGCATCGGCTGTGGGTACTGGATTGACTGTTACAACTACTGCATCACTTGCTGAATAGCCTCCGCTGGTTACTGTTACCGTATAGGTTGTTGTAGTTGCCGGGTTAACTGTAATTAAAGCAGTTGTCTCTCCTGTATTCCATGAATAAGTGCCTCCGCCTGTGGCTGTCAGTGTCACTATTGTGCCACTGCAGATAGTCTGGTCTGCTCCCGCATTTGCTGTCGGTACTGTATTCACTGTCACTGCTACCTGGTCATCATCAGTACAACCGCCTGTTGTCACTGTTACCGTATATGTCGTATTTACGACAGGATTTACTGTTATCGTAGCTGTTGTAGCGCCTGTATTCCATGAATAAGTGCCACCGCCACTTGCTGTCAGTGTTGCTGTGCTTCCACTAGATATAGTCTGGTCAACCCCTGCATTTGCTGTCGGTCCTGCATTTACTGTCACTGTTACCTGATCATCATCAGTACAACCGCTTATTGTCACTGTTACCGTATATGTCGTATTTACTCCAGGATTAACTGTTATCGTGGCTGTCGTTTCTCCTGTATTCCATGAATAAGTGCCACCGCCTGAAGCTGTCAGTGTCGCTGTATTACCATTACAGATAGTCTGATCAGCACCTGCATTGGCTGTAGGTACTGCATTCACTGTTATTATTGCTTCATCTGAATCGCTGCAACCGCTGCCATCATCTACTGTTACAGTATATGTGGCATTGATTCCAGGATTGACAGTTATTGTTGTTGTTGTCTCCCCCGTATTCCAATTATATACACTTCCGCCTGTGGCTGTCAGTGTTGCTGTTGTACCATTACATATCGCCTGGTTTCCTCCTGCGCTGGCCACAAGGGATGATCCTACCGTTACAACTACTTCATCTGTTCCTGTACATCCGTTCTGAGTTGCTGTTACTGTATAGGTAGCATTTACTGCCGGGGTTACCGTTATGCTCTGTGTTGTTTCTCCTCCATCCCATTGGTATGACGTGCCACCATTAGCCGTTAGTACCGCATTGCCCCCTGTGCATATTGTTACATCAGCTCCTGCATTCGCTGTAGGTAAAGAATTAACTGTTATTATTGTTTCGTCAGAATCAGTGCATCCACTACCATCATCCACTGTTACCGTATAAGTTATGTTTATTCCAGGATTAACTGTTATCGTGGCAGTTGTAGCGCCTGTATTCCATGAATAAGTACCGCCGCCTGAAGCAGTGAGTGTAGCTGTATTACCGTTACAAATAATCTGGTCAGCGCCTGCATTTGCTGTAGGTAAAGAATTAACTGTTATTATTACTTCGTCAGAATCAGTGCATCCACTACCATCATCTACTGTTATTGTATATGTCGCATTGATTCCCGGATTAACTGTGATAGATGCTGTTGTCTCTCCTGTATTCCATGAATAAGTACCGCCACCTGAAGCTGTCAGTGTAGCTGTATTACCATTACAGATAGTTTGGTCAGCGCCTGCATTTGCTGTCGGTACTGCATTTACTGTTATTATTGCTTCATCTGAATCGCTGCAACCGCTGCCATCATCTACTGTTACAGTATATGTGGCATTGATCCCAGGATTAACAGTTATAGTTGTTGTTGTCTCTCCCGTATTCCAATTATATACACTTCCGCCTGATGCTGTCAGTGTGGCTGTTGCACCATTACATATAGTCTGGTTTCCTCCTGCGCTTGCCACAAGAGAGGATCCTACCGTTACAATTACTTCATCTGTTCCTGTACATCCGTTCTGAGTCGCTGTTACAGTATAGGTTGTATTTATTACCGGAGTTACCGTTATGTTTTGCGTCGTTTCTCCTCCATCCCATTGATATGACGTACCGCCATTAGCAGTTAGTATTGCACTGCCTCCTGTGCATATTGTTGCATCAGCTCCTGCATTAGCAGTAGGCAGGGCATTGACAGTTACTATCACCTGGTCATCGTCAGTACAACCACCCACAGTAACAGTGACAGTATAAGTTATTGTAGCACCTGGATTAACTGTAACAGATGCAGTCGTACCTCCTGTATTCCATGAATAAGTACCACCACCGCTTGCTGTCAGTGTAGCTGTATTACCATTACAAATAGTTTGATCAGCACCTGCATTGGCTGTAGGTACTGCATTCACTGTTATTATTGCTTCATCTGAATCGCTGCAACCGCTGCCATCATCTACTGTTACAGTATATGTGGCATTGATCCCAGGATTAACAGTTATAGTTGTTGTTGTCTCTCCCGTATTCCAATTATATACACTTCCGCCTGATGCTGTCAGTGTGGCTGTTGCACCATTACATATAGTCTGGTTTCCTCCTGCGCTTGCCACAAGAGAGGATCCTACCGTTACAATTACTTCATCTGTTCCTGTACATCCGTTCTGAGTCGCTGTTACAGTATAGGTTGTATTTATTACCGGGGTTACCGTTATGTTTTGCGTCGTTTCTCCTCCATCCCATTGATATGACGTGCCGCCATTAGCTGTAAGTACTGTACTGCCTCCTGTACATATTGTCACATCTGCACCTGCATCAGCAGTCGGCAAAGCATTAACTGTTACTATAACTTCATCTGTTCCTGTGCATAAATTCGCATCTGTTCCGGTTATAGTATATGTTGTTGTTATATTTGGATTAACTGTTATTATTGAACTAGTACTGCCGGTATTCCATAAATATGTTCCACCAGCTCCTGCCCCTGATGCACTAATAACAATATTTTCCCCATCACATATACTCACATCAGTGCCTGCACTGATTGATAACGAAACCCCTATTGTCACAACTACTTCATCTATACCAGTACAAGTATTTACGTCTATTCCCGTTACTGTATATGTTGTGTTTGTTCCAGGACTTACTGTTATGCTCTGTGTTGTTTCTCCTGTATTCCACTGATAAGATATTCCATTGGTTGCGGTTAATACTGTTGAGTTACCTGGACATATATTTACGTCTGTGCCGGCACTTATAGGCGGATCAGGATATGCTGTAATTATAACATCATCTGTGTCTGTGCATCCACTTATTGTTACTGTTATTGTATATGTTGATGTTACTGTAGGATTAATAATTATTAATGCATTAGTATTTCCAGTATTCCATAAATATGATCCACCTCCATTTGCTGTTAAAGTAGCTGTGCTTCCATTACAGATAGTCTGGTCAGCGCCTGCATTAGCAGTAGGTAAAGAATTAACTGTTATTATTGCTTCATCTGAATCAGTGCATCCACTACCATCATCTACTGTTACCGTATAAGTTATGTTTGCCACAGGATTTGCTGTTATTGTTGCTGTTGTAGCTCCTGTATTCCAATTATAAACACTTCCTCCTGAAGCTGTCATAGTTGCCGTTGTTCCTGTACATATTGTCTGATCCCCGCCTGCACTGGCAACAAGAGAGGCACCTACTGTTACAATTACTTCATCTGTTCCTGTACACCCGCTTTGGGTTACTGTTACACTATATGTTGTGTTGACTAGAGGTGTTACTGTTATACTCTGGGTCGTTGCTCCTCCATTCCATTGATATGAAGTGCCTCCATTAGCAGTAAGTCCTGCAGTACCTCCCGTGCATATTGTTAGATCAGCTCCTGCATTAGCAGTAGGCAGAGCATTGACAGTCACCACCAACTGGTCATCATCAGTACAACCACCCACAGTTACAGTGACAGTATAAGTTATTGTAGCACCCGGATTAACTGTAACAGATGCTGTAGTAGCGCCTGTATTCCATGCATAGTTACCACCGCCTGAAGCAGTGAGTGTAGCTGTATTACCATTGCAGATAGTCTGGTCAGCCCCTGCATTAGCTGTAGGAACAGCATTGACATTGACTGCAATCTGATCATCATCAGTACAACCGCTTATGGTAACAGTGACTGTATATGTAGTATTAGCACCTGGCGAGACATTAATAGTAACAGTAGTAGCACCGGTATTCCATGAGTATGCTCCACCGCCTGAAGCGGTGAGTGTAGCTGTATTACCATTACAAATAGTCTGGTCAGCGCCTGCATTAGCAGTAGGCAGAGCATTGACAGTTACTACCACCTGGTCATCATCAGTACAACCACCCACAGTAACAGTGACAGTATAAGTTATAGTAGCACCAGGATTAACTGTAATAGATGCAGTCGTTCCACCTGTATTCCATGCATAGGTACCACCACCACTTGCAGTCAGTGTAGCTGTATTACCATTACAAATAGTCTGATCAGCGCCTGCATTAGCAGTAGGCAGAGCATTGACAGTCACCACCACCTGGTCATCATCAGTACAACCACCCACAGTGACAGTAACAGTATAAGTTATAGTAGCACCCGGATTGACTGTAATAGATGCAGTCGTAGCGCCTGTATTCCATGAATAAGTACCACCGCCTGAAGCTGTGAGTGTAGCTGTATTGCCATTACATATAGTCTGGTCAGCCCCTGCATTAGCAGTAGGCAGAGCATTAACTGTTACTACTATCTGGTCATCATC
>CAZSJF010000107.1:2317-8495 GCA_964606705.1 uncultured Bacteroidales bacterium | reverse complement strand
TAATAATATTTAAGGCATGTATTTAACATCAACAGATAAAAAGGATATTTTTGAAAAGCACGGAAAATCCGAATATGATACAGGTACTTCAGAAGTACAGATTGCATTGTTTACTACAAGGATTAATTATCTTACTGAACATTTAAAGGATTCTAAGAAAGACCTTAATACTCAGAAATCTTTAGTTAGATTAGTTGGTAAAAGAAGACACCTGCTTGATTATCTTAAAGAGAATGATATAGAAAGGTACAGGAGTATTATCAAAAAGTTAAAAATCAGAAAGTAATTATTAAACTTAATGTTTGTGTTAAGGCAATTTGATTTACTGATTGTCTTTCTTTGTATTTTTTACATTTTATATATTTATTAAAAATTAAAATTAAATTAGGAATTATGTCAAATTTAGGAACTGTCCACACATTTGATTCAGGTGATGGAAAAGAGATTTCAATAGAAACAGGAAAGCTTGCAAAGCAGGCTGACGGATCGGTTGTTGTTAAAATAGGAAACACAATGCTATTGGCTACAGCAGTTGCCAAAAAAGAAGCTGCTGAAAATCGTGATTTTATGCCTCTTTCTGTTGACTACAGGGAGATGTATTCTGCTACAGGAAAGTTTCCCGGTGGGTTTTTTAAAAGAGAAGCCAGGCCTTCGGAACATGAAATTCTTGTTTCAAGGCTTGTTGACAGAGCTTTACGCCCATTGTTTCCGGATGATTTTCATGCTGAAACACAGGTTTCTATTTCATTGATTTCTGCCGATAAAGATATTGCACCTGATGCTCTTGCATGCCTTGCTGCATCTTCCGCACTTACGGTATCTGATATACCTTTTAACGGGCCTATATCTGAGGTAAGAGTTGCAAGAATTGACGGCAAATTTGTTATTAATCCGCTGATATCTGAAATATGTAATGCCGATATTGAATTAATAGTTGCGGCTTCTGCAGAGAATATCGTTATGGTTGAAGGAGAAATGAAAGAAGTGTCTGAAGCAGACATGATTGAAGCTCTTAAAACAGCACATAATGCTGTCAAATTACAATGCCAGGCACAAAAAGACCTTATAGGTAAACTTAAAGAACCGAAAGCAAAAAGGGAATACTGCCACGAAGTTAATGACGAGGAACTGAAAAAAGAAATCGCAAAAGAAACTTATGACAAGTTGTATAAGGTTGCTGCCACATGTATTAAAAATAAACATGAAAGGGGAGAAGCATTTGAAAATGTAAAACTGGAGTATTGTAAGAAATATACAGAAGAACAACTTGAAGAAAAGGAAGCACTTATTGATAAATACTTCCACGATGTTGAAAAAGATGCTGTAAGGAATTTTGTTTTAAAGGAACGCATGCGTATTGACGGAAGGAAACTGGATGAGATCCGCCCTATATGGTCGGAAATTAACATCCTGCCTGCAGCACATGGTGCGGCACTATTCACCAGGGGAGAAACACAGGCACTTGTATCTGTTACGCTTGGCACTAAACTTAACGAACAGGTTATTGACGGTGTTGTTATTGAAGGCAAAAACAACTTTATGCTTCATTATAATTTTCCGGGCTTTGCAACAGGTGAAGTTAAACAAAACAGGTCAACAAGCAGAAGGGAGATCGGACACGGAAATCTTGCTTTAAGAGCATTGAGAGGCGTTTTGCCAAAAGTGGAAGATAATCCTTATACTGTAAGAATCGTTTCTGATATTCTTGAATCCAACGGCTCGTCTTCAATGGCTACTGTATGTGGCAGCACTCTGGCGCTGATGGATGCAGGGATTAAAATAACCAAACCGGTTTCAGGGATTGCTATGGGTCTTATCACTGACAACGGAGCAAAAAAATATGCTGTCTTATCCGATATTCTCGGGGATGAAGATCACCTGGGCGATATGGACTTTAAAGTTACAGGAACAAAAGATGGTATTACTGCCTGTCAGATGGATATTAAAGTTGACGGCTTGTCTTTTGAACTTCTCGCTGAATCTCTTGAACAGGCCAAAAAAGGAAGGTTGCATATACTGGATGAAATGGCAAAAACTATAAAAGAACCGAGAGAAGACTATAAACCGCATACTCCGAGAATAGAAAAGATGACCATTTCCAAAGAATTTATCGGTGCAGTTATCGGGCCGGGAGGTAAAATAATACAGAGAATGCAGGCAGAAACAAATACTATTATTGTTATTGAAGAAGTCGGCGCTTTTGGCATAATTGAAATATTTTCGGAAAATAAGGAATCTATTGAAGCTGCCAAGAAACTCATAGAACGCATTGTTGCTGTTCCTAAAATAGGTGAAATATATGATGGTGTTGTAAGGAAGATAGTTACTTTCGGGGCTTTTATCGAAATACTTCCGGGTAAAGACGGACTGCTTCATGTCTCAGAAATTGACTGGAAACGCGTTAACAATGTGGAAGATGTTTTAAAAGAAGGCGATGCAATACAGGTAAAACTTATTGATATTGACAGGGAAGGGAAATTGAAATTGTCAAGAAAAGTGTTGCTGCCTAAACAGGATAAGGATAAATAAGATAAATCCGGATACAGAGAAAGGCTGTTCTATATCAGGTGGACAGCCTTTTTTTGTTAAATAAATTCTAAGTTTTATTATTTTGCTTACAGGTCTGAAGTTTGTCTGATTGAAAGACAAAATAAAGGTGTAGAACACTGTAAAACCAGCCTTGATAAAATATTTCATAAATAGTTAGGTGAAATAATAAAAAATCGTAATTTTATATTTCACTTATTATTAATAACGTGTTAATAAAAATAATACACTATGGCAAATTTATTTTGGACACAAAAAGGTAAAAAAACTTTAAATCTTGTTTCTACTCCATTCAAATCAGAGCAAGAGTTTGAAGAATTTATTTTTGAGCACGAAGAAATTCTCCAAGATATTTATATTATTAAAAGACAAATCCGAGGTGGAAAAAAAGCAGGCATTCCAGATATGATAGGAATAGACAATGATGGAAATGTCTGCATTATTGAAATGAAAAATGTAGCAGTAGATGAAAAAATATTTTCTCAAATATTGGGATATGCAATTTGGGCAAAAACAAATCCAGATTCTCTTAAGAATCTTTGGTATGAACTTGATGACAAACCAGATGTTGAAATTAATTGGGATAATTATGAAGTCCGAATTTTAGTTATTGCTCCAGATATTGACCCAAATACTTTACGCTTTTTATCTTCTATCCAATATGATGTTGATTTCATAGAAATAAAACGATGGTCAAATAAAAGCGATTCATTTTTACTTGTGAATTACCTTGAACAAAAAGAAGATAAAAAAGCTCAAATTGTTAAAGGCTTAGAAATTTATGATAAAGAATTTTATGACCGCTATCGCAATAAAAAGAGTGTAATAGAATTTTTTGATTTCATAAAAGAAATGGAAAGATTACTAAAATCAAAAGGAATTAAACTCGAAAAAAAATTCAATAAACACTATTGCGGTTTCAAGTATGGTTTCTTTAATGTATTTTCTATATCTTGGATTGGGACTAAATCTTTTGGATTTAGAGTTAGAATGAAGGAAAATGATTTAAAGAAGTTTAAAATTAGAGGAACTGAAATGAACTATTTCCGAGGACAGGGAACATTCAAAATTAAACCAGAAAAAACTAAAGCGAATATTTTTCTTCCAATTATTCGTCAAGCTATGGCGACCAAAGTTTCTGATTAAAGACCTTCGTTCGGCGAAGCTTGTAGCTTCGTCGCTTTCAGTTATATTCTTAAGGTTTATAGTGGTAATGTGGTTGTTGTGAAAAAGTTGGTTAAGAAATAATGAATATAACAATATCAAAAGAAAGCCGCAGCATAATACTACTGCGGTTTTTTATGTATAAGCAAAATCTAAAATTTGTAAAAAACATATAAAATCATTATTTTTGTAAAAAAGATAATTCAATGTCGTCAAAAGAAGAATATATATTAACTCAGATTTCAAATACAGTTAAAAGTAAATATCCTGGTGCTGAAATAATACTTTTTGGCTCGCATGCACGCGGAACAGCACATTCTGATTCAGACTGGGACTTGCTTATTTTACTTAATAAGAAAAATGTATCTCTCAAAACAGAACAGAAATTAAGACATTCATTAATTGATGTTGAATTAGAAATAGGAGAAGCTATTTCAGCTTTTATTTATTCAAAAAATGACTGGGAAACCAAGTTTAAAATAACCCCTTTCTATAAAAATGTGATGAAAGAAGGGAAAAATCTTGCATAATGAAAAAGAAAGAAGATTATATCAAATATCGTATTGATAAGGCTTACATGATACTTGATGATGCAAGATTATTATCCTCTAATCAAAGGTGGATTTCTGCAATGAACAGGTTATATTATGCATGTTTTTATGCTGTCCATGCTTTATTGTTAAAACATAATATTGAAACATTAACTCATAACGGCACTAAAACTAAATTTTTTCAGGAGTTTATTAAAACAGGCATAATTGAAAAAGAATATGGAAAACTTTATACCGATTTATTTGTGTGGCGTCAGGAAGTTGATTACTCAGACTTTGCAAAACTTGATAGTGAAAAAGTCTTACCGCTTATTAATAAGATAGGTGCATTAATAAAAATCATCGAAAAATTACTTTAGTCACTTTAGCTCACTCCAAACTATAGTCACTTAATATTTCCCATACTCATAAGCTGCCTCATACATGGCAACAATATTCTGCGGGGGCACACCTGCCTGTATGTTATGAACATTGTTAAAAACGTATCCGCCGTTGGGTTTGAAGATGTCAATATTTTTTTTCACTTCCTCTTTAATTTTTTCAGGGCTTGCAAAAGGCAGTATATGTTGTGAGTCTATGCCCCCTCCCCAGAAAACCATGTCCTTACCATATTTTTCTTTTAACATTTTCGGGTCCATATCTTTGGCATTTATCTGAACAGGATTGATAATGTCAACACCGTTATCTCTCAGCTCGGGAATATAAACAGTGCATGAGCCAGATTTATGGTACCATAAATCTGTTGTTTTGAACAAAAATAATATATTTATTTTAGGTATTACTAAATTTGTATGGAGAATGATTTTATATTATTTTTCAATTTGCGTTCATCTGCGATATCCGCGGGAGATATTTTTTGTTTCCCGCTAATCTCGCAGATTTACGCAGAAAATCTATAATTATTTAGCAATACCTTATTTTAAACTTTCATTCAGGTATTCAACAGGATTTAAATAAAACATTTTTTTCCAGCCCTGCACGCTGTTGTCAATACGCCACGGGTATAGAATTATTGTTTTTATTGCATAATGCAGATGCGGCGGCGTACCGGCTGCATTTCCTGAGTTACCAACTGTCCCTATTGTTGACGACTTTGTTACAAAAGAAAGTGTACTTGTTTTGATGCTGTCAAGATGAGCATAATAATGCAGCCTCCATTTAGGGCCAAGAATTAAAACAACATTTCCGCCCATTGCTATTTGTCCTTTAAACAGCACAATGCCATAGGTGGAGGAAAAAACAGGAGTGCCTTTTTTTGCGAATATATCTACTCCTTTATGTGTCACAGATTTACCCCATGGATAAAACCAGAATGAATTTTGGGAATAACTTTGTCTTGTGGCATTCTTGACAGGCATTCTAAACGGCTGGGGCAAAAGAAAACCAATAAATAGAATTGTAATAATTACGAGAATTGTCTTTTTCAGGGCTCGTCTCATTTAATTTTTTATGTAGAAGCGATTAATAATTTTCCTCTTTAACCTGCATATAAGCTTTGGGATGCAGGCATGCAGGGCAGTTTTCCAGTGCCTTTTCAGACTCATATATGTATCCGCAGTTAATGCATTTCCACCATACCTTGCGGTCTTTCATGAATACTTTGTCTTCTGAAATATTCTGTAATAATTTCAGATACCTGCGTTCATGTTCTGCTTCAACTTTAGAGATCATTGTAAATGCTGCAGCGACATCAGGAAATCCTTCTTCTTTTGCAATTCCAGCAAATTCTGAATACAATATAGTCCACTCTTCATGTTCTCCTTCGGCTGCTGCTTTCAGGTTTTCCTTAGTTGTCCCGATTTTTCCTGCAGGATAAGCTGCTGTTATTTCAACTGCTCCGCCTTCCAGGAATTTGAAGAATCTCTTGGCATGCTCTTTTTCCTGATTGGCAGTTTCCTGAAAAATAGCGGATATCT
>CAZSJF010000107.1:0-2307 GCA_964606705.1 uncultured Bacteroidales bacterium | reverse complement strand
CTGTTAAAAGCATTTGCAGGGGAATCAGGCACGCAACCGCTATGAATTTTTCGCAACCTTTGCAAAAAATTCATAGCGGTTGCGTGCCTGTGATTCCCCTGCAAATGCTTTTAACAGGTTCTGTTCTGTCTTTGTTCCTTTTATTGATTTTGCCATAATAATATGTGTTTAATTTTAAAGCTAATATAAGAAAAATTGTAATTAAAAAAATCAAAACTCCGAACTCCAAACTCCAAACTCGTAACTTGTAACTTCAATACCCTCTTATTCTCAGGTTTCTTATACATTTCAGGTATTCTGCTGTGTCATTTTCTGCCAGGTAATATTTGGCAAGTTCCTGATAGGCAAATATAAAATCTGAATCCAGTTCAAGAGTTTTCTTCCATTGTTTTACAGCTTCATCCGTCCTGTTAGTATTGAGGTATACAACTCCCAGATTATATATTGAATTCACATTGCCGGGATATTTTTTCAGTTCCCTGTAAAAATAAGGCTCTGCTTCCCTGTACTTCTGCATATACAGGTATGCCCCGCCTATGTTGTTATTAAGGTTTACGAAGCACGAATCCTCTTCCAGCCCCTTTTTGTAATAAGTAATTGCTGTATCATACCTTCCGAGTTCTTCATTGAATTTTCCCAGGTTCAGATATGAAGTTGCCCTGTAATCTTTGCTTTTAAGGGATGCATTCCAGAAAGAAAACCTGTCGTGGAATTCAGGCAGCCTCATAAAACTAAGAATAGCTAATGTTATGATGTATCCGGTAATTATGTAATTTGAAATTTTCCATTTTCTGAAAGAGAATTCTTTTATCCATTTTATTTCACTTAAAATTAATATTATTCCTGTGACAGGAACATAAAGCCTGTGTTCGAATCCCCTGTAAAGCGTTACTGACAGAGTGGGAATAATGAATATCAGGAACCATATCGCCCCGAACAAAACGAAATTCCACCGTATGTTTTTTGAAAAATATATCAGCCCGGATATAAGAAGAATTGAAAGACATATCAGGAAATAATTATTGTCAAAATTTGATGACATGATATGCAGGTCAAACGGAAGTATTATTTTGCTGAAGTATTGCAGCAGCAACGGCGAGTTTTCCAGAATATCTGAAAATACTGATGATCTGTCAATGGAAGAAGGAGCATCTTTCAATGCGTTGAACCTTAATGCCAGTAAAATGCCGAATAATACAACGTATGCAAGGCCTGTGAGCAGGTATTTTTTTGAAATTATATTTTTTCTGCCTGTTAACCATGAATATATAAATATTACTGCACAGAATATTACTGCCGTTTCTTTTGTCAGGAATGCAAGAAATATGAATAAAAGATGATAAATCAGGTATTTTGTCTCTCTGCTTTTCTCATATAAAAGCCAGTTGTAAAAGCCTGAAAAGATGAATATGGCAAGCAGGGAGTCATTTCTGCCCGGTATCCATGAAACACCAAGGCAGAACAACGGGTGCAAGGCGAAGAACAGGGTTAATATCAGTGAAGGTATTCTCTTAACACCTAATTGATTCAGTAAAACAAGCATTAATACTGAAGCTATGATATGATAAATAATATTGAAAAAATGATACACTTTCGGACTTGCTTTTCCTATCTGTGTTTCAAGCATCAGTGAGAGAGTGAGCATAGGCCTGTAGTAGTCTTTTCTTTTTTCAAACTGCTTTGGTGCGGCAAATACATGGCGGGTGAATATTTTCGGGAGGTTGGATATGTCGGAGTAAAATTCTTTGTTGTCGCTGATAAGTGATGTGTCGTCAAGCCCAACATATTCAAAATTAATGACAGGCTTATATAAAAAGAAAATGCTTGATATGATTATCAGTACATGTAATTTTATACTATTGCCTGCCTTGTCTTTCATTTTTGAATTGACATTTTTTACAAATTTAAAATTTTTTATCAGCCACCAAAACACCAATTCACCAAAATACACGAAATAAATATTTTCAGCTTTGGTGAGATTTGGTGTTTTTGTGATTTTGTGGCAATATATTTTTTATCTGAAAGATATTATAGTTTGAAAAAATATTCTATATTCGTCACTTATAAAAAACTAAATGATTTTTAAAATGAAAAAATTTATATTATTTGCAGTGGCAGCAGTTGTGTTATTTGCAGGCTGCGGCCAGAAAAAGGAAAGATCAGTGAAATCGAGAAGTTTCACCGGTGAAGAATTGAAAACTATCGGCTTCCCCATTGGCGGCATAGGAACAGGGGATATCATATTAGGCGGCAGGGGAGATATAAAAAATATATTGCCACAAAAAAACACCCAAACACACCCAACAC
>CAZSJF010000106.1:0-8522 GCA_964606705.1 uncultured Bacteroidales bacterium | reverse complement strand
TGTGTTGGGTGTGTTTGGGTTTTGGTGTTAATACAGCCGGTTATGAAAATCTTAAATTAAGTTCCGCACAGACATCAGGCGGTTCATATCCTGGACCCCGCGATTTTAAAACACAATATAAAATAGGGGTAGGAGGTGTCTGGACAGATATTCCTGGCGCTGCAATAATTGTTGCTGCAAATAACTGGACAGGAGTATTGGATAATATAGATATTCCTTCAGAATGTAATGACCAATCCTCTGTTTTTATAAGATGGATTATGACATCAGATACTTCAACTAATTACCCTGATCTTGTTATTTCAACAGGTGTAGGGAAAATTGATAATATTTTTATTACAGGAACATTGTTAACAAACATTTCAGAAAAGAAGCATGAACAGCATTTAGATGTTTTTCCCAATCCGTGCAGGAATGAATTATTTATAGGTCCTTATGATATGAGTAAGATCATAGAATTTGGAATTTATACACCGGATGGGGCTTGTGTAAAATCGTATAATAATTTTCCAAACATAAATAATATTTATGTTGGTGACATTGCATCTGGCTTGTATTTTATCAGAATCACGGGAAATAATTTTTCGGTAACGAAAAAGATTGTCAAATTGTAGTTATTTATGATGATTGACAAAAAAGCTTTTAACTTTGTTAAGGTTTTTTAGTATTTATGATACGGATTGAAAAATTATTAATGGTCGGTGCTACCGGCAGAAATTCCGGCAAAACTGAACTTATTGCAGGAGTGATCGGAAAATTCTGTAAGGAGTATAAAATCATTGGTATTAAAGTAAGTACATATTACGGCAATGATGAACAATTTCACGGACAGAACCAGAAACACCTGAAAGACAAATTCATTATTGAAAAAGATACTGATGATAAATCCGGAAAAAATACCGCAAGAATGCTTTCTGCAGGGGCGTCTGAGGTCTACTGGCTCAAATCAAAAATAGAACATCTGGAAGATGCAATTTGTGAACTGATCTCAGGGCTGGATAAAAACACTTATATTGTATGTGAATCCAACAGCCTGAGTAAAGTTGCAATACCCGATGTTTTTATAATGATCCATAACAATCAAAGCCCTGTCAAAAATTCTGCTGCTGATGTAATTGATATGGCTGACGTAATTGTTGAATCCGATGGGGAAAATTTTATTAACTTTAACATTTCAAATATAGCTATTGAAAAAGGTAAATGGATTTTAAAGAATGATGTTGCATTGAAATTAGATTAATTTGTAATATAAAGCTACAAGCTTCAAGCTGCAAGCGTCTTCATTGATATGCAAGTTTGGAGCATGTAGCTTGAGGCCTGTAGCTTAAAAAATGATTTGGTAATTTGTGTAATATAGAAAGAGAAAAATGACAACTTTTGAAGAAGCATATAATATTGTTATAAAAGCTGCTAAGACACTGGGAAGTGAGCATGTGAAAATTGAAAATGCTTTGCATAGGGTCCTTTCTGCAGATGTGGCTTCAGATACTGACATGCCGCCGTTCAACAGGTCAGCGATGGATGGCTATGCATGCAGAAGGGAAGATATAAGCAATGAACTTGCGGTTATAGAAACAGTTGCAGCAGGAGAGGTGCCGTGCAAACCTGTCGGGAAAAACCAGTGCACTAAAATCATGACAGGTGCTATAGTCCCTGAAGGCGCAGATGTGGTGATTATGGTGGAACAAACCGAAAATACAGGTAAAGATACCATACGGTTTACAGGCCGCAATACATCCGGCAACATCGCTTATAAAGGTGAAGATGTCAGAAAGGGAGATATTGTATTAAAAAAAGGACAACTGCTGAAACCACAGCATATTGCGATGCTGGCATCGGTGGGTTGCCATGAGCCTCTGGTGTTTGTGCAGCCTAAAGTGGGAATAATATCTACCGGTGATGAACTTGTTGAACCGCATGAAATCCCGGATATTTCAAAGATAAGGAACAGCAATGCTTACCAGTTGCTCAATCAGGTGAAGAACGTTAATGCAGTTCCCGTTTATTACGGCATTGCAAAAGACGACCGTGTTGTTACGGAAACCATCATTAAAAAAGCAGTTTCAGAATGCGATGTTGTCCTTCTGACAGGGGGTGTTTCCATGGGTGACTTTGATTTTATTCCTGATGTTCTGAGAAAAAACAATATCAGCCTGCTGTTTGAGAAACTTGAGGTGAAACCGGGAAGGCCTACTGTTTTCGGTACAGACGGGAATAAATATATTTTCGGCTTGCCGGGAAATCCTGTGTCTTCATTTATAATGGTTGAGATGCTTGTAAAGCCGTTTCTGTTTGAGATGATGGGTCATCATCTTGTGTATCCTGCTGTTTATGCACCTCTGGCAAAAACCTTTTTCAGAAAAAAAGCTGACAGGCTTGTTTTTGTCCCTGTAAAATATACCGGAGACGGCAGTCTTGACTTTGTGGAATATCATGGCAGTGCACATCTGCATTCATTATGCAATGCTGACGGAATAATTATTGTACCCATAGGTACATCAGAAATTAAGAAAGGCAAACTTGTTCATGTACGACAGATATAACAGGCATATTAACTATCTGCGGATCTCGGTTACTGACCGCTGTAACCTGCGGTGCAGGTATTGCATGCCCGAAGAAGGTGTCAGGCTGCTCCGCCATGAAGATATACTTTCGTTTGAAGAAATTATTGACTTCGTAAAAGTTGCAGCAGCAAAGGGAATTGATAAAATACGCATTACCGGAGGCGAACCTTTGGTTAGAAAAGGGGTTACAGGACTTGTAAAAATGCTTTCAGAAATAAATGCAATAAAAGATATTTCGCTGACAACGAACGGAATTTTACTTGAAGATTTTGCAAAACCATTGGCTGATGCAGGTCTGAACAGGGTCAATATAAGCCTTGACACTGTTAACTCTGACAAGTTCAGGGAACTTACAAGGGGAGGGAATGTAGAAAAAGTTTTTAAAGGCATAAACGCTGCGAAACTGGCAGGACTGTCTCCTATAAGAATAAATTGTGTGGTGGACAAGTCTTCTGAAGAGCCTGATGCTGTTGCTGTGAAAGCATTCTGTGAAACCATGGGGCTGGAAGTCCGCTTTATCCATAAGATGAATCTCGTCAGCGGGAATTATGAGGCAGTGGAAGGTGGTACAGGCGGAAACTGCAGTGTCTGCAACAGATTAAGATTGTCAAGTGACGGAATATTGAGGCCATGCCTGTTTGATGATATTGCATTCAATATACGTAAACTAGGTGCTGAAAAGGCAATAAATATGGCTGTTGAAGCAAAACCTGAATTCGGGACATTCAGCATTAACAATAAATTTAATATGATCGGCGGATAATAATTAACAAAATATAATATGAAAAAACTGTCTCATGTTGATTCCAAAGGTAAAGCGAATATGGTAGATGTCAGCGGCAAGCCTCAGCAGCTGAGGATTGCAATAGCCTCTGGCAGAATTAGAATGTCCGGTAATACCATCAGTCTCATTGAAAAAAATGAAATTCAGAAAGGAGATGTCCTCACAACAGCTGAAATAGCAGGAATAATGGCTGCAAAACGCACTCCGGAATTAATACCTTTATGCCATCCGCTCAATCTGACCAGGATAGGTGTAAAAGCAGAAATTGTAAAAAATGCCGTCAGTGTCACGGCAGAAGCCCGTTGTATAGGGCAGACAGGTGCTGAAATGGAGGCTCTGACAGCAGTGAATGTTGCGCTTCTCACAGTGTATGACATGTGTAAAGCCGTTGATAAGAAAATGGTTATTGAAAACATTCATTTGGTTGAGAAGAGTAAAAAGTAATAGATGTTAATGCAGATAATCTGTGGGAATCTGTGTTAATCTTGTGGCGCAAAAGATAATTCACCACAGATAAACACAGAAAAGTTAATGTATGATATGAATTAAAAATATAAATATGAAAGTGCTTTCTGTAAATATTTCCAAAGATAAGGGAACTATAAAGAAACCCGTAAAGCAGGTGTCAGTCAATGAATACGGTATTGATGGCGATGCACACTCAGGTACATGGCACAGGCAGGTGAGCTTGCTTGGTGCGGAAAGCATAGAAAAGTTTTCAAAGAAGGCAAAAAGAAAAATAAATTATGGAGAATTTGCCGAGAATATCACAATACAGGGATTTGACTCTTGCAATCCCGGAATCTTTGACCGTTTTAAAACAGGAAATGTAATTCTTGAAGTTACACAGATTGGAAAAGAATGCCATGGCAATACGTGTGCTATTTTTAAAGAGATAGGCAAATGCCTCATGCCTGAAGAAGGCATATTCTGCAGGGTAATAAAAGGAGGTAAGATAAAACCCGGTGACAACATTGAATATCTGCCTAAAATTTTCAATGTTCATATTATCACACTCAGCGACCGTGCCTTTCGCGGTGAATATCCCGACCGCAGCGGCCCCGCAATCACTGCGGCCCTGAAAGCATATTTTGCAAAAGCAAAACGACAGGTGCAATCAACTAACACAGTGATCCCTGATGATGCTGAACAGCTTAAATCACTTATTTCGTTTGCCATACAGGATAATGCCGACATTATTTTCACAACAGGCGGAACAGGAATCGGCCCGAGAGACATTACCATTGATGTTTTAAGGCCTTTGTTAAGCAAGGAGATACCTGGTATTATGGATTATGTGAGGATGAAATACGGCAGCAGCAAGCCTAATGCACTCATAAGCCGTTCAGTGGCAGGCGTAATAGGAAAGACCCTTGTTTTCGCCCTGCCGGGAAGTGTTAAAGCTGTTGATGAATATTGTGCCGAAATATTAAAAGTGTTGAACCACTTATTCCTGATGCTCTACGGAATTGATTCTCATTAAACCGGAATAAATTCAGATTTTTATAAAATTGATTAACTTTGTTGCTGATTTCTGTTAAAGTGTATTTTGATTAAGCATTTGAATAAGGTATTTCAACATTATATATGAAGATTATAAAATTTATTTCAGCTGTTATACTTATTTCGCTTTTTGCATGCCTGAACATATATAACATATATGCACAATGCCCTGGTAATTTATTGACGAATGGTTCTTTTACCAGTTCTGAAGGAGAAAATGTTACTGCACCCGGTTGGTCTGGCTCCAGTTCACCGGATGTTAATGATGAAACAGGGTTGTTGCATACAACTCCCAGTTACAATTGGACAGGAACACCGCTTGCATCGCCTGATGGCGGCACGTGGCAAAACCTTTTCGGGTCTGAATATATTACACAAACTGTAACTGTAGTGCCGGGACAATCATATAATTTTAGTTTTTATTATGCAGCTCAGGGTATAGCCAATCCGGTTCCTTTGGTTTATACCGGCCCTGTCGGAGTGAAAATATTTTTAAATGGTGTACTTGCATATACAGCTCCTGATGATTCCACGCAGTATACATGGGAGTCAGCATGTTTTGTATATACAGCTACAACTACATCGGTTATAATTAAAATTGCTACTACTCAAACACAATATGTGGGTGTTGACGGAGCCTGCCTTGTTGTTACAAACTCTGGTGTTGATTTAGGCAATGATACTGCACTTTGTGAGGGAGAAACCCTGATTCTGGATGCAACTACAACAGATGCTTCATATCTGTGGCAGGATAACTCCACAAATTCAACATATAATGTTATTCAGCAGGGAAGTTATTGGGTAACAGTAATTGTTGACGGATGCAGTAATACAGATACAATAAATATTGATTATATTTCTGCTCCAACTGTATCCTTAGGTAATGATACCACACTTTGTGAGGGAGAAATACTGACTTTAGATGTTACAGAGCCCGATGTATCTTACCTGTGGCAGGACAATTCAACAAATTCGTCTTATATCATTACCCAGCAAGGTGAATACTGGGTCATACTTACTAATGAATGCGACACGGCAACTGATACAATTAATGTTAGCTACAATTCATTGCCGAGTGTTAGCATAGGTAATGACACTATTTTATGCCAGGGAGAAACTCTGATTCTGGATGCAACTACAACAGATGCTTTATATCTGTGGCAGGATAATTCCACAAATTCAACTTATAATGTTACTCAGCAGGGGGATTATCGGGTAACAGTAACTGTCGACAGGTGTAGTAATTCTGACACAGTAAATGTTAATTATGTTGCTATTCCATCTGTATTCTTAGGTAATGATACCACACTTTGTCAGGAAGAAATTCTGACTTTAGATGTTACAGAGCCAGGTGTATCTTACCTGTGGCAGGACAATTCAACAAACTCATCTTATACCATTACCCAGCAAGGTGAATACTGGGTCATGCTTACTAATGAATGCGACACGGCAGTTGATACAATTAATGTAAGCTACAATCCATTATCAGATATAAACATAGGTAATGACACTGCTTTATGCCAGGGAGAAACCCTGGTGTTGGATGCAACCACAACAAATGCTTCATATCTCTGGCAGGACAATTCAATAAATTCAACATATACTCTTACGTCACAGGGAACTTATTGGGTAGAGGTTACAGTAAACAGTTGCAGCAGGGCAGATACAATCAGCATAACCTATTATCCTATACCTTCAGTTGATATAGGGAGCGATACAATTTTTTGCGAAGGAGAGATGCTGACCCTTTATGCAACTGTTCCGGGTGCTTCATACCTGTGGCAGGACAACTCAGTTGGATCTACGTTTAATACAACTCAGGCCGGAACTTATTGGGTAAAAGTAACTGCCGACGGATGCAGCAGCACTGATACAATAGTCTGTGAATTGAAAGATTGTAACTGCTTTATTTATGTTCCGAATGCTTTTACTCCGGACGGCAACACGCTTAATGATAAATTCATGCCTGTATTTGATTGTGATTTTACGGGATATGATATTATGATTTTCAGCAGGTGGGGGCAGGTGATTTTTGAAACAACTGATATTTATGAAGGCTGGAACGGAAAATATGGAAATTTAAATTTACCGGAAGGAATGTATTGTTATATTCTTAATTATACCTTATCTGATGGTACTCAAAAACAAGTCATTGGCCGGGTAAATTTGATCAGATAATTGCATATACTTTTCAAATATTAATACAAATACAATTTTATAAAAGGAATTATGAGATTACTGAAGTTTTTTACAACAAGAAATGCATTTTCAAGAGAGTACGGAACTCGGTTAATAGTATTATTTAATTTAGCTTTTGTTCCTGTATTTATGCAAAAAATTTCTTTAAATATAATTTTGTTTTCCTTTTCAATATTATTTTTTTTAATGTTTCGGTTTGAATTACTGGATTTTTTTTCTATTGAATTACAATATTCAAAAAAAGCTAAAATTGCCAGAGGATTAATTTATTTAATCTTTTCTGCCTTTTTATTTTTTCTTTTAATGGCTAAACATTTCATAGGGATAAAATTAGCCTTTTTGATTTGTGTTTCAGGAATAAGTATGCTTTTTCTTAATATAATTACAAGGAGAAAAAAAGGAGAAAGGCAGATAATACTTGCCCAAATTATTCTTGTTTGTTTTATGTCATTTCTGGGAGCATTAAATTATTATTTTTTGGTAAGGCTTGTTGATGCGAATTTTATGATAATATTTCTTTTTAACGCTTTATTTTTTACTATTTCTGTAATTTATGTGCGGTCAAAAACAGTGGGATCCCCGTATGACGTTTATGCGCTTGTATTTTCTTTAATAACGGTTTTTTTGATTATAATCCTAAATATTATAGGTGTTGTTAAATTAACAATGGTAATTGTTTTTATTCCGACATTAGTAAAAACACTTGATAATGTAGTATTGACAAATACAAAAGTTCCACTTCGCAGAATAGGAATAAATGAGACCATTCATTGTATAATTTTTGTTTTTTTATTTTCCCTTTTGCATTAAATTTCTATAATTCAATTTATAGTTTCCAATAATGGGTTCTTTTTTGGTAATCAATAAATGAATAGCCTGTATCATGTTTGTCAAAATATTCATTATAATCAGTACAATACCGACAAGTTGATGGGAAATTATTTTGTAATATGATATCCCTGCATCTCAATAAATCCTTATTATTCCAGATATTCTGAAGGTTATCATCTTTTATTTCATAAACAGGTTCGGAAAGAGGACAAATTTTTAGTTTGAAATCAGGAGTTATTATTGCTGAAAAAAAGAAATTTATACAACCTGCAATCCGGTTTCTGTTAGATATTATCCGATTTTCTTCTTTAGAAAAATAGAGTATTGGCGAATTCCACCTTATTGTTATATCAAGATTGTCAGCAGTTCTCTGGGCTTTATTTACTGCATAAAAGCATTTGTCAAGGTTGTTTTTAAGAAAATGCTCTTCTTTAATATAAGGCGTATTATAATATCCACCTTCACATACAGAAATCGAAGGGATTTTATTTTGATGACAGAATTCCACTAATTCTGTAAGTTCATCAACGTTAAAAGTGAAACAAGTTGTTGCAATATTTAAATAAGGAGGCTTATTTGCTTTTTTTAAATTGTTTAATAGTTGAATATTTTAAAAAAACAAACCAAACACACCCAACACA
>CAZSJF010000105.1:5851-8537 GCA_964606705.1 uncultured Bacteroidales bacterium | reverse complement strand
TGAACAGATCCTGCCTGGCCAGGTTATCTTTAAGCTGCTGGTATCTTTCAGCAAGAAATGACAGTTCAAGAGAAAATGCATATCTGTTGGGATCATTATAAAACTTAGGTAAAAGAGGATTTTCCTCAAAGTGCTCCAGTATCAGCTTTGCATTGAACTGCTCTGCAATCCTGGTTGCAAGTGAGGTTTTACCAACCCCTATGTTGCCTTCTATCGTTATATAATTATATTTCATTCTGACAGACTTCTACATTCAGTTTGTCATTACATTCATTCAAAAGCACAGCTATTGTTTTTTTAAAAACAGGATGTACATAATCCGCCTTTATTTCATGCATCGGGGCCAATGCAAATTTCCTTTTATGCAGCAACGGATGAGGTATATTCAGATATTCATATTTTACAATTTCATTATCATAAAACAATATATCTATATCAATAATTCTGGATGACCATTTTTCTGTTTGTTTTATTCTGCCTATCTTTTCTTCTATTTTTATTATTTCATTTATAAGCTCCTGCGGAGACAACACTGTATCAACACATAATGCCTGATTTAAAAACTGATCCTCGCTCTTAAAACCCCATGGTTCGGTTTTATATATTGACGATTTACTCAGTATATCTCCAATATTTTCCGCAATTAACTTAATAGCTTTTTCAAATGCCAGGCCCACATTACCAATATTTCCACCAAAAAGCAAATAAACCTGCGGCATACAAAGTCAGTTTTTTTATCGTGAACAAACTTAAAATTTTTTTACGGAAATTCTGATTAATATTTATGAATATTTTTTAACAGAAAGTCTGAAGATATGTCAATAAACTCTAATACCGGATTCAGAACATATATGTAACTTTTTTATGCATACAGGTATTTAGGCCAAATAAAACAGATTCCTCACTTTGTTCGGAATGACAGGGCTTTGTTTGGCTAAGGAGGGCGGGTGCGGGCTTCGCCCGCACCCGCCCTCCTTCTCAACCACCAATGCTGTCATTCCGAATGGAGTGAAGCGGAATGAGGAATCTCATCAATAGCACTGTGAAACAATATTCAATAGCCTCATAAAAAAATGGTATCAAAACGATACAATCCACATGAAATCCACAAAGCAAAAGAACACCTAAGCGCCTATACCTATTTTTCATTAACAGGCCTTCACCATTTGTTTTATTTCCATCCATTTGCTTTCGTCCATTTTGGCACCCATCACTTCAATTACTTTCCCTGACAATATCGCACCAATCCTCCCGCATTTTTCCAGAGGCAAACCGTTTACCAACCCGTAAATAAAACCTGCTGCATACAGATCTCCCGCACCTGTAGTGTCTATGCACTTAACAGGTATAATACCGACAGAGTGCAACTTATCACCTTTTTTTATCAGAGAGCCTTTTTCTCCGACTTTAACGACCGCAATATTACAATCACCCGCTATTATATCTATTGCTTTTCCCGGGATTTCACCTGTATATACCTTTGCTTCCTCCTCATTGGCAAAAACAATATCCACATATTGTTTTATTACCGCTTTCAAAAAATCCATATTGGATTCCACAACATTAAAACTGGCAAGGTCGAGGGAAACCGTCAGGCCGCACTGCTTTGCAACCTTAACAGCTTTTTCTATCAGTTTGTGATTCTGCACCAGGTAACCTTCTATATGAAAGTATCCGTAATCTTTGAACAACTCAGGAGTAATATCGCTTTCCGCAAGTTCAACAGCAGAGCCAAGGTAAGTGGCGAATGTCCTTTCAGAATCAGGGCTTACAAGAGCTATGGCATGGCCTGTGTCCGACTGCCCGTATGACAACAGCGTACTGATATTATTTTTCTCCATATCACTGCGGAAAAAATCTCCCAACTTATCATTTCCTATCTTTCCGAAAAAACCTGTCTGCACACCAAGATTTGCCAGCCCGTGTATCGTATTGGCAGCAGAACCGCCGGAAGATAATTTTTGTTCAAAACCAGCTGCATCTTTTAATACCCGCTCTGAAAAATCTTTATTCACAAGCTGCATGCTGCCCTTAAGCAGGGAAAATTTTTCAAGAAAACTATCGCTTTCAAGCCTGGTCATTATATCAACCAGCGCATTGCCCATTCCTAAAACTCTGCTCATAATATTGAATTTTAATTAGTTTCTGTCCAAAAATTAACAAATTTAATCTTTATGAAAATATATTTATTATAATCTGAAAAAGTTATATGTTAATTGTTATTCGTTGTATAACGTCCTCTTTCCGAATAACAAATAACAAATAACAAATAACGAATAACGATTAACATATAACAATTAACAACATTCTTCAAATACAAATGTAAATAAAAATTAGTAATAACTTTTATCAAGATATAGGACTTTATACACAGGGTCTGGTATTTCCGTATAAATATATTGCTTGTTCGGATAACAAAAAAAATAAAATCCGAATTTCAGGCAACCTTTTTTGATTTTCAAATGTCTTATAACTAAAGAGCCGTATTTTTAGCCAGTATAATTACAACTTTTTTGTAAATTTGCAATAATTGTAGTAACTTAGTATTATATTTCCTTTAAGATTATGACTTTAGTACAAAAAACTATCGGTTATATTTTTTTCACACTACAGATTTTCCCCTTTATTAATTCTGTAAATGCCCAGTTAATTGTTGATAACACAAACCCCAAACACACCCAACACA
>CAZSJF010000105.1:0-5841 GCA_964606705.1 uncultured Bacteroidales bacterium | reverse complement strand
TGATAACACAACTTTAACGCCACAGCAGCTGATTGAGGATATATTAATAGGTTCGGGAGTTTCTGTAAGCAACATAACATTTAATGGTAAAAATATTGCAAAAGGTTCTTTTACCACAGGTGCTACCCCCACTAATTTAGCTTTAACAAGCGGGATAATATTAACATCAGGGGATGCGCTTATCGCTATAGGCCCAAATGATGAAAGCTCGGCAGGAGAAGATAATAATCTGAATGGAGACCCTGATTTAACAGCTCTTTCCGAATTTCAGTCATACGATCAATGTATTATTGAATTTGATTTTATTCCCAAAGCAGATACAATAAGGTTCAAATATATCTTCGCATCAGAGGAGTATCCTGAATATTCCAATCTGTCTGTTAATGACGCTTTCGGTTTTTTTATCAGCGGACCTGGGATCAATGGCCCTTATTCTAATAATTCAAAAAATATTGCATTAGTTCCCGGAACAAATATCGGCGTATCTATAAATACCATAAATAACGGCTCTGCTGGTACAGGGCCTTGTGAATATTGCGAATATTATGTTACAAACAACCAGAATTTTCTTCAGTATGACGCATGGACAACAGTTCTTACTGCTGAATCTGCCGTTATACCATGTGAAGAATACCATATGAAACTGGCAATCGGTGATGCAGGTGATGGCATCTATGACTCCGGCGTTTTCCTAGAAGCAAGCAGTTTCAGCTCGCCGGCAATAACCATTGGGGTATTAAGTGATTCAATAATGATAGAAGGTTGCGATAATGCTGTGTTTATTTTCACACGTGGCGGAATACTTTCGACCACCTTTACTTTACACTTTATTGTCGGTGGCGACGCAGCAAATGGCACTGACTATTCAGACCTTTATGGCAATCCGATTATAGACAGTGTCGTTTTTCAACCAGGGGAAGATGAGATCCAAATACCCGTCACTGCACTTCTGGATAATATTTCCGAATCCGAAGAAAAAATAACTATACTTATTCCTCAGGTTTTATCATGCATACAAGATACCCTGCAGGCAACAATATATATAAAAAACGTACTCCCGCTGGATGCAACTGTAACAAGCGATGATTATGAAATATGTTCACAGGCAGGTGAAGCAGCTAATATTACAGCCGATATTTCAGGAGGATATGGCACTTTTTCATATACATGGAGTGAAAATATGGGCAGTGACAGCAGCATTGTCGCTACCCCCCTGCAAACAACAACCTATTATGTTACAATAACCGATACATGCGGAAATGTATCAATAATAAGGCCTGTTACTATTGAGGACCTTTGCCCTCTTGAAATCCCTAATGTTATTACTCCTGATGACAACGGCCTGAACGATTATTTTTATGTGAAATATCTTGAGCAATATCCCAACAGCGAAATCATTATATACAACAGATGGGGGAAAAAGGTATATGAAAACAGCAATTACCAAAACAACTGGGATGGAGGAAAAAACCCCGCAGGTGTTTATTACTATATTTTAAATCAATCTAACGGTAAAAAATATGCAGGAACAATAACAATATTAAAAAGCTGAATACCAACAACTTAAAATTTAAATAAATTTCCATACAGAAATTATTATTTCACCTTTAATTTATTTTTTATAACCGTTCATAAACCCAAAGCCGCCATTCACTGTATTGCTCTTTTTTATTCACGAATTATGTTGTAATTTTACACAATAATACTGATTAAAAAATGTTATATCAGACACAACCTTTTTAATTAAAAAACACTCTTTAGTATGTAATAAAAATATTTTCAAGGAACGTTTTGAAATTTTTATTGTCTTACTGACATTTAATTGGCATAATTATTGTAATAATTTTAATTTATATAAGTCAGAACATAAATATATAATGAGGGTTTTTTTAAAAAAAATATTGTTTTTCTTTCTGATGTACATAAACTATATTGCTTATTCCCAGCTATCAGTTACCACAACAATGTCTCCCCAGCAACTGGTAAATATGTTGGTAGGACAGGGTGTCACCGTCAGTAATATTTCATATTCAGGTTCTGTAATTAACCATTCTGCAGGATATTTTTCTAATGGGAACACAACTAATCTGGGTTTGACAAGTGGGATCATCTTGTCATCCGGGAAAGTGGAGGACATTGCCAATTCAGCATTTTATCTTGCAAGTAATTTTAACAATACAGGTTCTGATCCCGACTTAGAAACATTAATTCCAGGTTATACAATATATGATGCCACTGTCTTGGAATTTGATTTTGTTCCGCAATCTGATACAATTAAATTCAGATATGTATTTGGTTCAGATGAATACCCGGAATTTGTCAACACATCCTTTAACGATGTATTCGGATTTTTTATCAGCGGCCCTGATCCTTCCGGCGGGTCATACAACAGT
Source organism: uncultured Bacteroidales bacterium (assembly GCA_964606705.1). GTDB lineage: Bacteria > Bacteroidota > Bacteroidia > Bacteroidales > CAZSJF01 > CAZSJF01. Next base: position 3,448 of record CAZSJF010000105.1, on the reverse strand, counting down.
AAAAATATTGCTCTTATACCCGGGACTTCCCTGCCCGTTACAATTGACAATATCAATAATGTAGCTCCTTCTTATCCTCAATATTATGTCAATAACGAAGGCCTTGGCGGCACAACAATATGCTATGACGGTTTTACAACAGTGCTTACAGCATGGTGTATTGTCGTTCCCTGCCAGACATACCACATAAAACTTGCTATCGGTGACGCCGGTGATGATGCATTAGACTCAGGCGTTCTTTTAGAAAAAAACAGTTTCTCAAGCGACCCATTAAATATCAGCATAACCACAACTTCGCCAAATATTAACGACGAAATGGCTATTGAGGGTTGTAATGACGGAATTATAGATTTTAAACTGAATACCCCTTATGCCAAACCCCTGACCATAAATTATGTTATCAATGGAACAGCCGTTAACGGAACAGACTATATGCAAATTCCAGAAAATATTGTCATACCTGCAGGAGAAGATTCAGCAGGGTTAATAATTTCACCGGTCAATGATGGCATTATAGAGCCTACCGAAACAGTAATACTTATCATACAATCATTAGGTTGTGGAGCTGATACAGCTATTCTGGAAATAAAAGACAATTCTGCTTTTGAAACACAGGTAAGTAATGACACATCTGTCTGCAAGGGAGGAACGGCAAATATATGCGCTTCTGCATCCGGAGGAATATCTCCTTACAGTTATAACTGGAATGCGCCAGGAAGCACAAACTGTATAAGTGTTATGCCTGCTGTTACAACTACATATACTGTTAATATAGAAGACATGTGCGGTAACTCAGAAATAGATACGGTTGAGGTAAAAATCAATGATTTAGTCAATGCCGACGCAGGCCCTGACATAACTGTCTGTAACGGAAATCCGGCTGTTCTTATTGCTTCGGGAGGTTTAAGATATCACTGGAGCAATGATATTGATAATTATTCCAATACTGTCTATCCGGATATTAATGTAACATATACTGTTACTGCATATGACCAGTCGGGATGTTCAGATGAAGATATAGCAGCTGTAACTGTCAATCCTTTACCGGATATTATCGCTGATGCGTCAGAATTATCTATCCCTGTGGATGAATCCGTAACTTTAAATGCCGAAGGTGCTGACACATATGTCTGGAGTTCGAGCCCTAACGATCCATCTTTAACCAGGCAGGAAAATATGCAAAACCCTGTTGTTTCTCCTTCAACAACAACCACATATACTGTTTACGGAACAGATGCATATTCTTGCACCAACAGTGCTACGGTCGAAATAAAGACCAGGTATACTTTTTATACACCCAACACATTTACTCCGAATGGTGACGGAAAAAATGACATTTTTAGACCCTATGGCACAAGCATTTTTGATTTCAACATGAAAATATATTCAAGATGGGGAACACTTGTTTTTGAAAGTAATGATATTAATTACGGCTGGGATGGACTTATTGAAGGAAACCCGGCAGAACAAGGTGTATATAATTATATTATTACCTTTAAGAATGAAAGCGGCTTTATTAAAAACTTTTTTGGCTCAATTACGTTATACAAGTAATTATCAGGTTGAATTTATGTTATACTTTTTTAAAAATATCCTTTCAATAGTATTCAAAGAGATGAAATATCCGTTGAAATATTTAATAATACTGCTTCTTACTTTGATATATACAGGCAATACTTATCCGCAATTATCCATTAACACATCAATGACACCGCTGCAAATGGTAGATGCGCTGATAGGCCAGGGCGTCACTGTAAGCAATGTTTCATATTCAGGTTCTTTAACCAATCATGCTATCGGGTATTTTTCAAATGGGAACACCACAAATCTGGGATTGACAAGCGGAATAGTCATGTCAACAGGTAAAGTAGAAGATATCCCCGGATCAGCAACTTATACAGGAAGCACATCTAACTTTACAAACTCCGATCCGGACTTACAAGCCCTGCTTCCCGGCTATACGATAAAAGATGCTGTTATTTTACAGTTTGATTTTGTCCCTCAGTCTGATAAAGTTGAATTCAGATATGTATTCGCTTCAGAGGAATATGTATGGGCTAACCCTTCTTATAATGATGTATTCGGATTTTTTATAAGCGGACCCGACCCTTTAGGTGGCACCTATACCAACAAAAACATCGCACTTGTTCCCGGAACCGCCCAGCCTATTACTATAAAAACCATCAACAACACTACTAACCCGCAATATTATATTAATAATACAGGAGGTTCAACAATACGCTTCAATGGATTTACTACTGTACTTACAGCATCGTGTGATGTTACACCTTGCGTAAATTATCACATAAAACTTGCCATTGGCGACGGTAAGGATGACGCTTATGATTCAGGTGTTTTTATTGAGGAAGGCAGCTTTTCAAGCAGCCCTTTGAGTATTAACATAACAACATCATCTCCGAATATTGATGATTCAATGGCTATTGAAGGTTGTAATGACGGAATAATAAATTTTATACTGGAGGAAACCGCTTCTCAGGCAACAACAATAAATTATACAATCCTGGGAACAGCTGTCAACGGAGTTGACTACACACAGATACCTAACAGTGTTACCATTCTTACAGGACAAAACTCAACCTCGATAACAATCTCTCCTGTAAGCGACGGCACGACTGAGCCAACTGAAACTGTCACACTTATTGTGCAATCTTTAAACTGCGGGTATGATACTGTAACATTGGAAATAAGAGATAATCCGGCTCTTACATTACAGGCAAGCAATGACACTTCAATGTGCCTCAATGATATAGCTAATTTATGCGCCGCAGCGGCAGGAGGAATACCCCCGTATACTTACAACTGGAACACATCAGAAAGTTCAAATTGCATAAATGTTTCACCAAATACTACAACTACATATACCGTTGATATAAAGGATGTATGTAATTCCACAAATACTGAAACAGTGGTGGTAAATATTAATAATACGGTCAATGCCGATGCAGGGCCTGACATAACTATGTGTGAAGGGGATCAGGCTGTCCTCATTGCCTCAGGCGGCATTGATTACCAATGGAGCAATAATATCAACACTCCTTCTAACACTGTTTATCCGAATGTCACAACGGTATATACTGTCACTGTAACCAACGGTTGTTCAGAATCAGACAGGGCAACGGTATTTGTCAATCCCTTACCTAATGTCACAGCAGATGCTTCGGCTTTATATTCCTACGTGAATGACCCCGTGACTTTAATCGGCGGCGGTGCCGATACATATGTATGGAGTTCAAGCCCTAACGATCTGTCCTTAAACGGGCAGGAAAATCTGCAAAACCCTGTTGTTACTCCCATAACTACAACCACTTATACTCTTTATGGAACAGATGTGAATTCATGTGTTAACAGCGACAGTGTGGTGGTGGGAATAAACTTTACAATCTATGTGCCTAATGCATTAACCCCCAAACCAAACACACCCAACACA
>CAZSJF010000104.1:0-8573 GCA_964606705.1 uncultured Bacteroidales bacterium | reverse complement strand
TCTTGGCCATTGCATACCTGTTGTAGTGTTTGAATTTACAGGTCCCAGGTAAGTTGTATCTCTCCATGTGCCTGTTCCTCTGTTCGGGCGGGTGGATATTTGTAATCCTGTTGATACATTCGCAACTGTAACATTATGGGATACCACAATTTCTCCGGTTCCTAATGGTGCAATTGACGGCCATCCGCTCCTTATACTTTCTATTCTTACTGTTGGATCCGGCCCCCATGCTGTGTCATTAAAATAATTATATCCCGTTCCTCTTTCAGGGAATCCATTTGTATAACTTGTTCCATATGTCCATGTGGCACCAATAGTTCCGTCATCATACAGGAATATCCTGTTCTGCATGGATGTGTTAGACTGTAAATCATATTTTGTGGTGCCTATCACACTATCAGTGACATCTTTACCATCCTTTGAGCTAATATAAGGATTAGGGTCGCCCAGTAAATTCATAGGGTTGTCAATAGTATTATGAATGGGCTGTTTTAAAGAAATGTTCTTTAAATTTTCAGGAACAGAATACATTTTGCCTGATAAGATAGTCTGTGAAAAAGTAAAAAAACCAAAGTTCAGTACTAAAACTAAGAGTAATAATTTTTTCATAATGGATTTGATTTTAGTTAATAATTAATTTATTTATTTTCTTTTAATTTTATGAATACAAAAATAGTATAATTAATTTATTTTAAAAATTTATTTATAGGATTTTTTGTTTTGGAGTTTTTTAAATCATAGAATATTCAATGGTATGATTTTTATAATAGTGTGTTAAAAAAACAAAAATTTTAAAAAAACCTGTCCAAATATAAATATTCTGTGCAGTAATAAAATTCAATGAAAATCAGTGAGCGGTTAATAAAAATCAGTGAACGGTTGGTAGGGCGTGGTAAACGGCATCATTTAAATTACCTGATAGAACTTTCCTGTAAATATCAGATATATTCTTTCCTATGACCTCGTCGCTGAAATGCATGACAGCATAGTGCCTGATCTTTTCTTTATCATAAATATCAAGGTTGTCAAGCATATAATTTATTTTATGCAGTAGATCATTTTCATCTCCTGGTTTAACCAATAAGCCCAGATCGTTGTTGAGATATTCATGAATTCCACCTGTATCGGTAGAAATAACAGGTATTCCGCAGGCATAGCTTTCCAGGATAACGACAGGTAGATTTTCGTAATTGCTGAACATTAAGAAAAAATCCGAATTTCGAAGGGAGTTTATCAGGTCGTTTTCAACTTTAAGTCCGTCAAAAAACACAAAATTGTTTTTTATCCCCAGCCCTTCAGCATATTGTTCCATCTTTGTCTTGTCATGTCCGTCCCCTACAAGCCTGAATTCAAAGTCGGTTCGCTGTAATGACAATTTTTTAATAACCCTTATCATTCCCGAAATATTTTTCTGCTTGTCGTCAAAACAGGAAATATGTATAATTCTTTTTTTGTTTCTGTCAGTATTTTTTTCAGCAGGGATAAAATTCTCAGTATTAACCACATTCGGGATAACCTTATAATTATTATTTTTAAGCCCGCAACTTATCATGGCGTCTTTGAGATTATCAGTGACGGGCATCACTGCTGAAGCTTTTTTAACGACCAACTTTGACAGAAGTTTTCTCAAAAAACCTTTATATGTCCTGGAAACCGGCAGATATCTTGTCCAGTGTTCAGTAATTACAAAAGGAATTTTTTTAAAGTACTTAAGTGATAATGCTATAAGCCCGCAACGAGTTAATATATTTACATGGACCAAATCAGGTTTTCCAAAGCGGGTTCTGATATGTTTTAATCCGATAAAATTGCTTTTCAGATAACGGAATATATTTATAATGCTTTTTAATAAAGGGATACGGCTTTTTTTGTAATAGACACGGACTTCCGAAAAATTGTTATTTAAAGTGGATTCTATAAGGTATTCACATTTTTTTATGCTTTCATCCTGATGAACATATAAAACCACAGTATCACAGAATCCGGAAACAGCCCTGGCATGTCTTTCAACAAATAACCCCCACATCGGGTCATGTTTATTAGGGTACCACCGTGTGATAAAGAGGACTTTTACTTTTTTATTATCACTCATAATGTCTGGAGCAAATGCATTGCAAATTTACATAAAATAGTAACTTCATTTTTGTAAAGATATTGTAATAAATATTTATATTTGCACTCCTGAATTTATATGGTGGATGTAGCTCAGCTGGTTAGAGCATCAGATTGTGGTTCTGAGGGTCGTGGGTTCGAGTCCCATCTTCCACCCAAAAACAGGGCGAGTACGAGGAGCGAGATACGAGTGGTGTTTTTCCTCAAAACTCGAATCTCGTACTCGTACTATTATTCTAACTCAACAATAATTATGTTTTCTTTTGAAAATCTTGAGGTTTATAAAAAAGCCAAATCTTTTAACTACAAAGTAAATGACTTATTAAATAAAATTTCTTTAAATAAAAGTGCTGCCGATCAATTGAATAGAGCTGCTCTGAGTATTATACTAAATATTGCTGAAGGCTCAGGAAGATATGCAAAAAAAGACAAAAGACATTTTTATGTTATGGCAAGAGGCTCTGTTTTTGAATGTGTGGCAATTTTCGATTATTTTAATGACAGAAAAATAATAGATAATAATAAGTTTAAAGAATTATACTTTGATTGCGAAGAAATTTCAAAAATATTGTTTAAGTTGATACAAAATTTAGAATAAAAAAAACAGGAGCGAGTACGAGGAGCGAGTACGAAGGGTATTCGCTTATGTTTTTTTCTCGTCCATGCACTCTTTCTCATTCAAAATTATTTTTTACCAGATACAATATCTTTATATTTTTTGCGTATTTATAGCTATATTTGAAGCATTAAATTTTATATTGGATAATGTTTAACATAAAATCAAAATATTTTTCATATCGTTTTTTTTTCATCGTATTTGTTTTGGTAACATTTATTTTTTCATGCAGAAAAGAGGACCTCATTACTGATGATGCTTCTGCAAAACTCACTTTTTCAACAGATTCCATTTTGTTTGACACTGTGTTTACAACCATAGGCTCTGTCACAAAACAGTTGAAAGTATATAATTACAACGATAAAACCATAAGGATCTCGTCCATATGTCTTGCAGGGGGAAGCAGTTCAAACTTCAGGATAAATATTAACGGCATGCCATATGTTTCGGCAAGCAATATCGACATAGAGGCCGGTGACAGCATGTATATATTCGTTAAAGTCACTGTTGATCCGACAAATAGCAATAACCCTATGGTAATTGCAGATTCTATAATATTCAATACTAATGATAATATTCAGGATATTAAACTGGCGGCATGGGGGCAGGATGCACATTATGTTGTTGCGGATCAGGTACTTGGCGGCTCATTGCATTATAAAATCGTTGCAGGTGAAGGAGAAGATATTACATGGGCTAATGATAAGCCTTACGTGATATATGGCTATGCAGTGGTTGATTCGACAGGAATTTTAAGAATAGATGCGGGGACAAGGGTTCATTTTTATAACGGAAGCGGTTTATGGATATACAAGGGTGGTTGTCTTAAGGTAAACGGGACCTGCGATGAACCGGTTACTTTTCAGGGTTCCCGCCTTGAGATGGAATATCGTGATGAACCCGGGCAATGGGACCGCATATGGATTAATGAAGGTTCGGTTGACAATGTTATTGACCATGCAATAATCAAGAACGGCTTTATCGGAATACAGGCTGAAACAATGGATGCAGGTATGGGCAACCAGCTTATTCTGAAGAATACACAAATACTGAATATGTCGGGGATAGGCCTCTTATCGCGTTTTTACCATATCACTTCCATTAACAGTGTCTTTTCAAACTGTGCCCTTTATGCTGTCTGCCTTACTACAGGAGGAATATATGATTTCAGGCATTGCACAATCGGAAATTACTGGAGTATTTCCACAAGGGAAACCCCGTCGCTGGTTCTGTCAAATTATTACAAGGATTATTACAGCGGCACTATTTATACCGGCAACCTTGATACTGCTTATTTCGGTAATTGTATCATATACGGAGATAAAGACGAAGAAATGCTTTTAGATAATCAGTATGGCAGTACTTTTAACTATAAATTTGACTATTGCTTTCTGAAAACAAAATTGGATATCAGTGATACTGTTTATTATACAGGGTGTACTAAAAATTCAAATCCCCTGTTTAAGGATTATTCTGCAGATAATTATGAATTAGATTCTATTTCCCCTGCTATTGATTATGGGGATGCAACAATTACCGGAACTATAGCAACAGATATCAAATGCAATGCAAGAATTGCAGGATTGTCACCTGATTTAGGTGCATATGAATGGATTCCTTAGTGTAATAGTTCAGTCATAGCTTTTCCTATATCGGCAGGTGAGTCAACGACTTTGATGCCGCATTCTCTCAGTATTTTCTTTTTAGCTTCTGCCGTGTCAGCTTTTCCGCCGATGATAGCTCCTGCATGTCCCATGGTGCGTCCCTTGGGTGCTGTAGCACCTGCTATAAAACCCACAACGGGCTTGGTGCCGTTTTCTTTTATCCAGTATGCCGCATCTGCTTCCATATTACCGCCGATTTCGCCTATAATAACTATGCCTTTTGTTTCATTGTCTTTCATAAATAATTCTACGGCATCTTTTGTGGTAGTGCCGGGAATGGGGTCTCCACCTATGCCTATTGCTGTGGATTGGCCTAAGCCGGCTTTTGTCAGCTGGTCAACAGCTTCATAAGTCAGTGTGCCTGAACGGGATATTATCCCGATATTACCTTTTTTATGGATAAATCCGGGCATAATTCCGACCTTTGCCTCTCCGGGTGATATGATCCCGGGGCAGTTGGGGCCTATGAGCCTGCAATTTTTATCTTTCAGGTATTCTTTAACAGCAACCATGTCTTTAACAGGGATGCCTTCTGTGATGCATACTACTACTTTTATCCCGCTTTCGGCAGATTCAATGATCGCGTCTGCTGCAAAGGCAGGAGGAACAAAAATTATTGAAACGTCGGCCTCTGTTTTTTCAACAGCTTCCCTGACGGTATTAAACACGGGTTTATCAAGGTGTTTTGTTCCGCCTTTTCCGGGAGTAACTCCGCCTACGACATTAGTGCCGTATTCAATCATTTGTGTGGCATGAAATGTTGCCTCACTGCCTGTGAATCCCTGTACTATGACTTTGGAATTCTTATTTACCAGTATGCTCATAGTTTTTTAATAATAGTTTCCGCAAATGTAATAAAAAAGCTTATATCATGTTTTGAAAATTTATCAATATTTTGAATAACAGCATTCGCCTTATCTTTGGTTTTTTCCGTTTCAATAATTGATTTCTACACCTCAGCCTTTTTTACATTGCCCTCAGCTATATCTTGTATTATCTTTGGTTTATAGATAATTTGATTTATTAACCTAAAAAATAAAAGCCATGAAAAAAGAAATTAGAAAAATAGCAGTAAATAAAATAGCAGGGTCTATTTTAAACAATCAGGATATGAAAGTTCTAAGAGGCGGTGCTGAAATTAAAGTGAATTCAAAAACTCTTGCAGAATTTTATGATTATCCTGTAACGTGAGATTTAAAATCATAGAGATTGAGAATTACCTTATAGCACAGCTATAGGGTAATTTTTTTATATATCATCTGAAATGGCGTCGGCAATAGTAATTATTTGTTATATATTAAATCATGTTAATTTTTTTTTACTGTTTTTTTATTTCATAACTTTGTTACCGTAATAATTGAATATTATTTTAAACTCTGTCGGAAATGAAAAAAATTATCAATGCGTTTCTATTGTTAGCTGTCATTTATTCTATTGATATTTATGCGAAAGATAGTTATAATATAAAAGTGAAGATCAACGGGATTAAGGATACTGTTTGTTACCTTGGAAATTATTATGGTGACAAGCAATATATCAAGGATACAGCGAGAGTAAATTCAATCGGAGAGGTAGTGTTTAAAGGCGAGGAATCTTTACCCGGCGGCATTTATCTTATTGTGTTGCCGAGCAAAAAATACTTTGAGGTAATAATTAACGACAAGCAGGTGTTTTCTATGGAAACGGATACCTCTGACCTTATAAAGAAGATGCAGATAAAGGGCTCTCCTGAGAATGTGTTGTTTTATAATTATCTGAATTTTATTAATCAGAAACAGAAAGAAGTGATGCCGTTAAGGGATGCTTTGAAGGCTGCAAAGAATAATAAAGATTCAACAAAACTGCTTCAGGACAAGATAAATAAGATAAATGAGGACGTAAAAAACTACAAATTAAAGCTGATAGCGGACAATCCGAATACGTTGCTTGCAAAAGTGCATAAATCTTCACAGGATCCTGATATACCTGAAGCTCCTCTCCTGGCAAACGGTAAGAAGGATTCTACATTTGCCTACAGATATTACAAGGCTCATTATTGGGATAATATTGACTTTTCAGATGACCGTATTCTGAGGACACCTGTTTTTCATAATAAACTGGAACAATATATCACAAACATGATATCGCCTCATCCTGACAGCATTATGAAGGAGGTGGACGCTCTTGTGGAAAAGGCAAGGGCAAACAAGGAAATGTTTAAATATGTCCTGTGGTACCTGACAAGAAATTATGAAACTTCAAAAGTCATGGGTTATGATGCTGTTTTTGTCCACCTTGTTGAAAGATATTACATGACAAATCAGGCATACTGGGTGAATCCTACTGTTCTGGAAAATATTTCAAAAAGGGCGAAAATATTAGGGCCTATACTGATAGGCAAACAGGCTCCAAACCTGATAATGCTTGACACCAACAATGTGCCGGTTTCTCTTCATCATATAAACGCGAAGTTTACGCTGATCTTCTTCTGGGATCCTGAATGCGGGCATTGTGTTAAGGAAATGCCTAAAGTGCAGAAATTCTATAATGATTTTAAAGATAAATATAATATAGAGGTCTTTGCGGTATGCACGGATACGTCCCTTGTAAAATGGAAAAGCTATATAAAGAAAAATAATTTAAACTGGATTAATGTTGACGGCCCGCGTGCCCTGACTAAAGATTTCCATGATCTGTATGATATTTACAGCACCCCTGTGTTGTTCCTTTTAAATGATAAAAAAGAAATCATTGCAAAAAGGCTGGCGGCTGACCAACTTGAAGGGTTTATTGAAAACTATGTGAAACAAGGCACACATAAAGTCATTCCTATTCAGGAGGAAGAGTAATACTTATTGATGCTCTTTTCTTAACAAATCATTTACAGTTTTAACCGGATTAAATGTAATTAACGGCACTTCAACAAAGATGGTTATCCATTTTGCCATTGCTCCGTTCCATAATCCCGGCAGTTCCTGTGCTTTAAGGTCACGCCCGTCCTTGCTTTTCTTTGTTATAAAACCTGTGGAATGGTCTATAAAATTTTTGAGATTGAAATTATCACCTTTGTAGTCTTTTACGCCGCAGACAATATCAACAGGGTTAAAATGAGTGGATGCTTTGAATATTTCTTTCTGTCCGGGATCGTTTAAATTCACCTGTGATGATTCAATGATCTGCAGGCCGGAATTTCCTTCAGCATCTTTCACCCAGAAAGGTCCTCCTCCCGGCTCCCCTTCATTTCTCACCATTCCGCATACCCTTACAGGCCTGTTCAGCTTTTCAGACAGGTATTTGATTTTTTCTTTCTCATGGTAATTATTAAAAACCGGAGAAAAGATCATATTTAATTTTTTTTCGGCAAAATCAGTTATTTCAATGATGGTGTCCTTATTAATATTTGAATTTGCAAGTATTTTTAAATATTCAAATATTTTCTTTTGGATCTCTGTAAGATATGAGCCGATAACTTTTTTATAAGTGTAAGTTTCATACTTTAATCTGTCGGGAACGACATTGTCAATATTTTTAATAAAAATTATGTCACCTTTTACATCATTAAGGTTTTCAATCAGTGCGCCGTGTCCTCCCGGCCTGAATAGAAAGCTGCCGTCATCATTTCTGAAAGGTTTGTTTTTCATATCAACAGCAATAGTGTCGGTTGAGGGCTTCTGCACAGAAAAAGAAATGTCATATTTTACATTTAATATTTTTCCATATTTATCTTACACTTTGCTGATAAGAGAGTTAAATCCTTCCATGTGTTCCGGCGAAACAGTAAAATGGAGTTTGACGATATTGTTTTTTTCTTTACAATAATTTGCTGCTTCAACAAGGTGCTCTTCTACAGATGTCCTGGAATGGTCGTCATATTTGTGAAATCTGATAAGTCCTTTCGGAGATTGCGAATAATTAAGGCCACTGCTGTCAAGCAGGTATTTGACAACTGTCAGAAAATCTTTTTTCTGAATGCAATCGTCTATACCGGAACCGTGCATCTGCATGACGGATTTAAGCTCTTCATAGAAGGCGAATTTTTTTATACTACTGAAAAACTCCTGCGCTGAGGGGCTTATTTCATCTTTTTCAGTTTTATCTCTGACGGCAAACAGGTCTTTGAACATCCTTGTTGCCGCACCTGAAGCAGGAACAAATTTCAGAATTTCCCTGCCATTGATATTATCATCATAAGACTGCGATAA
>CAZSJF010000103.1:0-8590 GCA_964606705.1 uncultured Bacteroidales bacterium | reverse complement strand
GAATATGTATAGAGAATTTATTGCAAGTATTGCGGAAATATCAAACCGCAGGCCTGTTTGGCATGATAGGGAAAGGGAATGATATTAACACTCTGATTCCTCAGTTCGCAAAGGATTTCTGGTATATGATAGTACTATGGGCAGCATTTATATTCATCATAGTTTTTCTTTACAATAAAACCCAGCTTTATTTCAGCCCGAAAAAAAGCAATGCAAAACAATACATCATTCAGTCTTTATTATTCATAACATTCGGTTTCCTGACAGTAACAGGGATAAGGGGTGGGTTTCAGCTAAGGCCTGTAAATATAATAACCGCCGGAAAATATGCCGAACCAAAAAATATCCCTTTTGTGCTTAACACCCCATTTACAATAATCAAAACTATTAACACTGAAAGCCTAAAAGAAATCCATTATTTCAACAATAAAGCAGAACTGGATAAGATATATACGCCTTATCATCCTGCGAAGCAAGGCATCATAAAAAAATTCAATATTGTGATCATCATAATGGAAGGTTTTTCCAAAGAGCATATCGGAATACTGAACACTGAACTTGAAAACGGCAGATACAAAGGCTATACCCCTTTTCTTGACTCCCTGATAAAAGAGAGCCTTGTTTTTCCGAATGCTTTTGCAAACGGCAAAAAATCCATTGAAGCAATACCTGCTGTTATTTCAGGTATTCCTGCACTGATGGATATGCCTTATATCCTGTCAAATTATGCAGGCGACAATATCAACAGCCTTGCCTCATGCCTGAAAAAATACGGATATATTTCCGCTTTTTATCATGGCGGCACCAACGGCACAATGGGATTTGATGATTTTATAAAAACTGCCGGATTTGACAATTACTACGGCAGGTACGAATACAATAATGATAAAGATTTTGACGGCACCTGGGGAATTTACGACGAGGAATTTTTACAATACACCGCCAACAACCTGAGCAAAACACGGGAGCCTTTCTTTGCCACAATATTCACATTGTCATCACACCACCCTTACAATGTTCCTGAAAAATATAAGAACAAATTTGATAAAGGCAAGCTCAAGATACATCAGAGTGTCAGGTACGCTGATTACTCGCTGAAAAAATTTTTCGACACAGCTTCAAAAACGGAATGGTTTAAAAATACGCTGTTTGTTATAACTGCCGACCATACATCCGATGCTGTTTATCCGTATTATCAGAACAGTGTGGGCATGTATGCAATCCCTGTTTTTTTCTATAAATACAGCACCAGCCTCAAAGGCTTTGATCTGAAAACGGTGCAGCAGACAGACATAATGCCCTCAATCCTGGATTTTATAAATTATCCTGATGATTATGTCGCTTTCGGGAACAGTGTCTTTGATAGATGCTGCAGCGGATTTGCAGTAAATTATATAAATGATGCTTACCAGCTGATAAAAGATTCTGTGTGCCTGCATTTTGACGGCAGTAAAACACTGTCATTATATAATATGAGATCTGACAGTTTGTTACAAAATAATCTAGCCAGAAATAATACAACTGAGGAAAAAGATTTTGAGATTTTTCTGAAAGCTGTCATTCAGAATTATAATCACAGGCTGATAAATAATAAACTTACTGTCAGATAAAACATAATGATAAATAAAAAATCTGTCATAAAATGAAAAAAATATATTTGTTTCTGATAATCTTTATAATATTAATAACAATAATTGCCATTTTCACCCTTTTACCTTTTATAAAAAAACCCTTCGAAGTCAAAGATTTCATGCCTGTTGCCAATTACAAAAAAGAATGTTTAAAAAACAAAGAATTTACATTTGACTATACAGATGCTATTGACAGCGGCTTTGTTATTCCTTCTATAAGACAAGTTGACGGAGGATTATTTATTTTTCAGTTTTCAGTAAAAAACAATAGCGGCAAACCTTCAGAATTTTATTATAAAATATATTATCAGGACGAATCTTACAAATTTCCAGAATTCATTACATCAAAAACAAAAAAATTGCAGCATCCTTTTGCCGATGAAAATTTTTACGGAAGCTGGGAAGACACAAACACCATGTTTGTTTCTACAGGTATTATTCCTGCCGACGGGAATTTCCACACAGTAACGGCAAAATTAAGAATAACAGGCAACCCCCGTAATGAAAAAACATTTTACGGCCATCCTGAAAGGGCATCAATGCTTACGGAAAAGAATATTCTCGATAAAGAAAATATCATAAAAAGTTACCCTGCATGGTACAACATGGTTGTAAAAAAAGCCGCCGAGAACAAACGCCCTCTTAACAAACAGCTGAGAATAGATGCAGAATATGCCATAGGGATAGATTGCGACAAAACCATAATAAACCAGCGATGGAAAAGAAATCCGCGTACAGGATACTATAGTTTTATGCTTGTTGTAACCACTGCCGATAAAATTAAAAATAACGATATACCGGCTGCTGTACAAAACATATCCCTGACAGAAAACGGAAAATTCGTAAATCCTTACTATTATTTCCTATATGGAACAGGAGCTAAACTCAGAAACACAACTATCATCAAGGCTGACAGCATTATTAAAGTAACTGCAAAGCCTTCCATGTCGAAAGGAATATATATCGATACCAAGCACTTTAAAGAAGTAACTATGCATCCTGATTTTTATAACAACCTTTGCAATTCATCAGCAGAATTATTCAAAACAGCATGTTTTGCCCAGTTCTTTCACAAAATAGATACTAATGAGAAGTTTAACAATATTTCTTCAAAAGAAGATATCTATGCGTTCACTATGGAAAAGTACCAGAAAAACAGCCAATCTGATCCAACTGATTTCGTCACCACAACACGCAAAAGCACAGATTGCCCATGTCAGACTGCCGGATATAACACTACACAAAATACAATAAACATCACAAACCCCGGATTTGAAAGTTCAGGAAAAATGAAAAAAGAAAATGCCGGAATAAGAACACGGCACGGTTTTACTTACGGCACCTATACGGTTAAAATCAAAATGCCTGAACTGCTGAACAAATATAATGTATGGACAGGGCTTACCAATGCCATATGGCTGCTCTACCAGGAAGACGAAGAGTGGAATTACAGAAGGTCCTGCAATAAAAAAGGAGGATATATCCCTGCCAGCATTAATTCACAGGATTCCGGTGTCAGAAAAAAGTCAATAGCATATTCCGAAATAGATTTTGAAATCCTTAAAGCAAACCGTTACTGGCCTTCAACATCATACAGTAGCAAAAAAAATGTACTCGTGGAAACAGGACAGGATAGTGATAAAATAGTGATAACATGCACCAACTGGGATATGGCTTGCTGGGATCCCCGGAATTATGACGTAGGTGTACGTGAAATAAAATACCATGGTGATTCTTTCAATATTCACCGTTGGGATCATTGGTATAAGGCTCTGACATCAAAATACCCGGTAAAAGATGATGATGTTTTCGGAAAAGATTATTATTACTTTCAGATAGAATGGAAACCAACTGAAATTATATGGCGTATAGGACCTGAAAAGGATAAACTTTTTGTTGTAGGGTATATGAATGATTCCATAACCTCAATTCCCAACAACCAGATGCTTATCAATATTACACAGGAGTATCACCTTTCAGAATGGTGGCCTGAATCAAGGTTTAAACAAAACTATATTCCGTTTCCGCTGAAAAACCTGACAGGCAACATTTACAGTATTGAAATTGAATAAAAAGCCAATAACGAAATGACCAACAGAAACAAGAAAATTACAGGGATTGTATATTCCACAAATCCCGATTATAAATACCAGTATGAGCAGGAGGAAACTGCTGAAACACTTCCCCCTAATCAGCAAGATTTAAGAGTGATGCTTGACAAAAAACAGAGGGCAGGGAAAAAAGTAACACTGGTGACGGGATTCACAGGAAATGAAAAAGACCTTGATGAACTCGGAAAAATGCTTAAGTCAAAATGCGGTGCCGGAGGAACAGTTAAAAACGGAGAGATACTGGTCCAGGGCGATTTTGTCGGAAAAGTGATGGAGATATTGATTAATAAAGGATTTAAAGTTAAAAGATCCGGAGGATGATTATTTACTTTGAAATTAAAAATTTAAAAAAACAGAAATTTTTTATGTTCCGTCAGGAACATAATATTGGTAAAATTTACACAACACATTAATTAACAAGTCCCAT
This sequence comes from uncultured Bacteroidales bacterium, assembly GCA_964606705.1. GTDB lineage: Bacteria > Bacteroidota > Bacteroidia > Bacteroidales > CAZSJF01 > CAZSJF01. The sequence continues at coordinate 4,421 of CAZSJF010000103.1, read as the reverse complement.
TAGGGACGATATATATTTTACTATGGCAAATACTTACACACAAGTACACATTCACACTGTTTTTTCTGTACGAAATCGTGAATGTATAATAAGAGATCAATGGAAAGACGAGCTATACAAATATATTACAGGTATTATGCGTAATCATAATCATAAGCTACTTGCAATTAACGGTATGCCTGACCATATACATATCTTATTTGGTATGCGACCAATTCAGTCTTTATCAGATTTATTACAAGATGTAAAGGGCAATTCATCAAAATGGATAAATGATAAAAAATTTGTAAAGGGTAAGTTTTCATGGCAAGAAGGTTATGGTGCATTTTCATACAGTAAATCGCAATTACCACAAGTAATTAAATATATTGAGGGGCAAGAAAAACATCATATTAAAAAAACATTTATAGAAGAATACAAAGAATTTTTAGATACATTTGATGTAGAATATGATAAACGGTATATTTTTGAGACAGTTGAATATTAATATATTTCGTGCCTACGGCACTTCTATATATGACATATAAAATTTTACCTCTATTATGTCCCTAACGGGACAATTCATATAAAACCAACACACCAAACATAATTTCACCAATAATCAAATAAAAATTTTAAATTTGTAAAAACTAAACGAGACAATATGATAGATTATAAAAAATTAGGGCTTGTCAACACAAGAGAAATGTTCGGCAAGGCCGTTAAAGGCGGGTATGCCATCCCTGCTTTTAATTTCAACAATATGGAACAATTACAGGCAATCATCATGGCTTGTGTTGAAACCAATTCTCCTGTTATTTTGCAGGTTTCATCAGGTGCAAGGAAATATGCAAACCAGACATTGCTCAGGTATATGGCTGAAGGCGCTGTTTCCTATGCAAAAGAACTTAATAACGGCAAGGGTATTCCCATATCACTGCATCTTGACCATGGAGATACTTTCGAGTTATGCAAAAGCTGCATAGACTACGGATTCTCTTCTGTGATGATAGATGGATCACATCATCCTTATGAAAAAAACATAGAACTCACAAAGCAGGTTGTGGAATATGCACACAAATATGATGTTTCTGTTGAAGGAGAACTTGGCGTTCTGTCGGGTATTGAAGATGATGTTGTGGCTGCTAAATCAGTATACACCCAGCCTGACGAAGTTATTGACTTTACTTCTAAAACAGGTGTTGATTCACTTGCAATATCTATCGGCACTTCACACGGTGCCAATAAATTCAAGCCCGAACAATGCACAAGAAATGAAAACGGAATACTCATTCCTCCTCCTTTAAGGTTCGACATACTCGAAGAAATTGAAAGAAGGCTGCCCGGATTTCCTATCGTGCTTCACGGTGCTTCTTCAGTCCCGCCTGAACTTATAAAAATAATAAACGACAATGGCGGTACTATGAAAGATGCTGTGGGTATTCCCGAAGAACAACTGAGAAGGGCTGCAAAATCATCAGTATGCAAAATAAATATTGACTCTGACGGAAGGCTTGCCGTAACTGCGGCAATAAGAAAAGTGTTCAGGGATAAGCCTGCTGAATTTGACCCGAGAAAATACCTCGGCCCTGCAAGAGACCAGCTCAAGGACCTTTACAAGCATAAAATTGTAAATGTGCTGGGATCTAATGATAAGATGTAAATTTTAATAAATATGAAACTATTGAAATTCATTTCAGCATTAAGTTTTGTGTTAATAACACATAACCTGATGTCTCAGATACCCTCATGGCAATGGGCAGTAAATGCTGGCGGAAAAAAACAGGACATAGGATATTCTGCATGTACAGATATGTCCGGCAATATATATGTCTGCGGTAATTTCGGTGACTCTGCATATTTTGACACTATAAATATAAAAACCGGTTGCCCTATAGGATGTACAGATTTTTTTATTGCAAAATATTCCAACGATGGTGAAATTATATGGGTTAAAAATGCAAGTGGGCTCAGCTGGAGCGATGACTGCATAGCATACAGCATAAGCACCAGTCCATCGGGTACCAGTTATATTACAGGCACATTCGAAAAAACACTGGCTTTTGATACTGATACTCTTTATGCCGTTAATAACGGAAAAGATATATTTATTGCAAAATATGATTCCGATGGCAATGAATTATGGGCAAAAGCTGCAGGAAGCACTTTCACTACCGAACTACCGGCTTCCATTACTACAGATAATGAGGAAAACATATATATAACTGGTATTTTTACAGGCAATCTTTCTTTCGATACAATTAACGTTACAGGCTCAATGGATGATATATTTGTCGCCAAATATGATTCTGGCGGAAATATACTGTGGGCTAAATCTGCTGACGGCACTGCTGACCCTGCAAAAGGTACAGGTATAAGCCTTGATGATAACGGCAATGTTTATGTATCAGGATATTTTTGGAATAGTGCTTCTTTTGATTCAATAACTCTTTACAGTTCAGGCGGGACATATGATGCTTTTATTGCCAAATATGACTCTGACGGAGAAATAATATGGGCGAATAAAGCAGGAGGAACTTCTACTGATAAAGGCATTGACATTGTTGCAGAAACAGGAGGAAACACTTATTTATATGGTTTTATAAGTAGTGGGTCTGCAACTTTTGACACCATCGTCACTCCAAGCAACGGAGCACAAATATTTATTGCAAAATATAATCCTGACGGACATATTATTTGGGTAGAAACCATTCCTAATATGACAACTCCCACAAATATTGAACGCAACCAGTCTAACAGCGTCTTTATTACAGGTCAATACATAGGACAACCCTCTATCGGCATTTATCAGCTTCAAAATACTACAAGTAATGATGTATTTATTGCTAAATATGATTCTGACGGAAATGTACAGTGGGCTAAAGATGCGGGCGGAGACGGAAATGACAACGGATACGGCATAGCTGTTGACGCTTCAGGAACCATTTACGTTACGGGAGAATATGGTGATACAGCTTCCTTCGATTCCCATCAGATTAACAGTATTGGCTTCGGAGATATATTCCTTGCACAAATTGAAGATATCCAGACAGGGCAAAACCTCGTTAATAAAAAAGCACTCACTTTTGTATCTCCCAATCCATTCAGCAATTATACTGTTATTAAATTCAACACAGGTATTTCCACTAATAATATAAACCTGCAATTATATGATGTATATGGAAAAGAAATTAAATGCCCGGTTAAAAAAGAACCCAATCACATCATTATCGAAAAAGGCAATATATCTCCGGGTATTTATTTTTTCAGAGTTTATAATAACTATCAGATAATTTCAACAGGAAAATTGGTAGTTAAGTAATTTAACACATAGCTACTTTATATATACATCAAATAAATTCAACTGATTATCCTTCTTTCGTAATTTTTCTTGAATTCAGTTTTTGATATCTCTGTCAATCAAAAATAAGCTCTCACCTGCACGCTTCCGAGATGCACGACATTTACTCCGGGAGATTTTCTTCCTTCATACATAAGGTTCATCTGCAGGTTTTTTGACAGATTTCTCTGATAAGAAACATTCCATGTTATATTTTCCCCTGTTTTCAGGCCTTCAAGCATTTCATAAGCAAGGGAAGTGTTATCATTAGAATTGGCTCCCGAAACATTTTTATATGCAATATTGATATAATTCAACTTAAAAATCAGGCTGGCATTTGCCAGTTTATTGCATTTTACCTCCGCACCTATATTTTGTGCAATTGCATTGACCTGAAAAGATGTATCAACAGCATTATTATTCTGCTTTTCCTTATAATTATACATCATGCTCACCCTGAATTTTGTATTCGGCTGAAAGCTCAATGCAGGCTCTACCTCATAATAATTTATATCATAATCCCTTGACGTCATATACTCAGAAGAGCTTGTCTTATCGCCATAATCATAAGAGAACTTAAGCATGTATTTTCTTGTAATATTCCATCTCATCCCGCAGCCTTTTGATATCAATGTTCTTGAATCAAAGCCATAGGTAAACAGGGTCTTATTTCTGCTGTCCTGATAATTGAGTTCCATGCCAAACTTAGAACTTGCCCTGTTAAAATAAAATGTATTTCTGAAAGTGGAGTTCAATGAGATCAGCATACTGTCGTTAACACTGCTGTAAAAAGGATTATAAGCTTCCGACAGATCCGGATTATCAGATTTACGGTTAATGCTTAAAACAGATTTATTGGAAAATTTTGACAATATCTTCTTTATTCCTTTTTTTCCTTTCAATATCCTCTCAGGATTGATGTCGAGCATTTCGCTAAACTGGTTCATGTATGTTTTGACATATTCGTTGGTAGGCACGAATATTCTTATATAATCAGCCTGGTCTTTAAAAACAGCTATTTCAAATTCATCCAGTTGTTTTTCACCGTCATTATTATAATCTGTCCAAAAAACCCCAAACACACCCAAACACACCCAACACA